>JBJEMB010000070.1:0-20348 GCA_051879455.1 Lachnospiraceae bacterium | reverse complement strand
TTTGTTTTACATTTTCAAAATACACTTTACTTTTCTCATAATTTTCTAATTCCAGAAAATAGATTCTTCCCAGCTCAAGGTTTAATATTTCATCTTGTACAGACATTTCCTGTTTTGGTTCTTTTGTGGATTTCTCTACTTTTTCTATGGACTCTCCATCTCCTTTTCCGACAATTACACTGCAGGACAGTATGACACCTGCCATAATAGTAAGAACTATTTGTCTCACCTTTCCTTTGTTTTTCTTTTGTTTTTTATATTCTGGAAGCATTTTTTGAATTTCTGATACATTATGAAATGATTTTTTTGAATTCCTGTTCAGGCATCGGGAAATGATTTTTTGAAATTTTATCTCTTCGCTTTTTGTCAGCAAAGGATCTGTCTCTGCCTCTGACAGTAAATATTGAATTGTTTTTCCAAGTCCGTATATATCAAGCTCTACACTTGCTCTTTGATAATATGGCTCTTCCGGAGGAAGAAAGTGTTCTCGAATCGTCCTGCGCTGTACAATCCTGAGCTGCTCAAGATTTCTTTTTGCATTCAGATCAAGAAAATATAGTTTCTTATCTTCCGATATAAGCATACTGTAAGGATTCACATATTGATAACATGGATGATTCAGGCACCTGTGGATCTGTCCTAATTGTCTTACTATACTGCCAATCATCTCAAACATCTCTTTTTTCTCAACACAGGGATGATACTTCAGCCATCTCGGCAGTATACAGCCTTTTTGACATTCTGAACTGATATAACAGACCTGATTATGCTCAATAAGCCTTAACACGTCATATTCCTCTTTTTCTTTCAAACGCACCACCTCTCTGCAATTCATGGAAATAGTTCTAAAAATTATGGTATCAAATACGAAAAAACTATCTGGGTATAAACAAAAACAGATCAGATTAGATAAAACAGATTCTATTCAGAAATTAATTAGAGTAATCATATAGTAAAAGATTCCCATTAAAAAAGCAAGACCTTTTTCAAAAAATAAACAGATAACATTTAAAGGAAAAGCAGCAGATTGCGTATACATTATTATACAAAATCCGCTGCTTATCTTCACCTTATACCATCGTATCTATAAGCTGTATAATTATTTTTCACTTAATTCCTTTGGTGTGTACAAATGTCTCGGAATACCGTCTACCATAACCGGAGATACATCTCCCTGAATCAAAGGTCTTACATATGAGATGAATTCACTTGTTACATAAGTTCCGTCCGGTGTTACCCAATTTTCCGGAACAAGTTTCTCATCATTGGCAATCTTATGTACATCTTTAACCTCTGTTCCACACTGATACGGATCATCAGAAAGTCTCTGAAGAACTACCATCTTTCCGGAATCTCCTTCGTCTGCAGCCTTCACTGCTGCACCGCCTACCTGATAAGCTTCCAGAATATCAACTCGTGATGCTGCGTGAGATGCTGCTCTCTGAAGTGTGCTAAGCTCAATCGCACGAGTCTTACATCCAAGTTCTCCTGCAATGTAATTAGCAAGGTAAGCAGCTGTACCGGAAAGCTGTTTGTGACCAAATGCGTCAACAAAATCTACACTGTTTCCAAGTTCGCATACATATTTTCCATCTTCTGTACAGATACCCTCGGAAAGTGCAACTACTACAGATGGTTTTTTCTCAAGGAGCGCTTTTACTCTGTCTCGGAAATCAATAATATCAAATGGACGCTCCGGAAGATAGATCATATCCGGTCCTTCACAGTCTTCCCCCTGTGCAAGTGCTGCCGCACCTGTCAGCCATCCTGCATTACGCCCCATAATTTCTACGATTGTAACAAGTCCCTTTGGATATTCCAGACAAAAACTATCGCGGATAATTTCTTTCATGGAAGTTCCAATATATTTTGCAGCACTTCCATATCCAGGAGTGTGATCGGTAAGTGCAAGATCATTATCAATTGTCTTCGGGCATCCGACAAATCTTGTAGGATGTCCTGTAATGATTGCATAATCAGATAACTTTTTAATTGTATCCATAGAATCATTACCACCGATATAAATAAATGCTTCAATCTCAAGTTTATCAAGAATGCCAAAAATCTTTTCATAAAGCGCTTTGTCTTCATGGATCTCCGGTAATTTGTAACGGCAGGAACCCAAGAAAGCTGCAGGAGTTCTCTTAAGAAGCTCTGCATCCAGCTCTGTCTTAATGTGATCAGACAGATCAATATATTTTTCCTCTAATAATCCCTGTACTCCGTGAAGCATTCCGTATACTTTATTAGCTCCACGGTCTTTTGCTGTACGATATACTCCAGCAAGACTTGAATTAATTGCCGCTGTCGGTCCACCAGACTGACCCACGATAACATTTTTTTTCATAACCTAATACCTTCCTTCTCTAAAATGCTCTCAATAATCCTATTTTAGTACATTTTGTCAAATATGTCTACCTAAATGTTTTATTAACTATGCATCTTCACAACCATCTGTATTTTCCAGACTGTCTGCTTCCTGCTGAGCATAAATAAAACCTTTCATACATCCATTTCCTGATACATCCAGCACTTCTCCGTCCTCAATCTGGGCTTCTATCTTACAATGATTCGGACACACTGCACATGTCAATGTTCTAATCTTCATCTTTTGCCCATCCATACGCGTATTTTACAGCTTTCTTCCAGCCTTTCACTCTTCTGATACGCTCTTTTTCTTCAATCTCTGGTGTAAAGACTTTGTCAATTGCCCAGTTATTGACAACATCCTCTTTACTTTTCCAGTATCCTACCGCCAAACCTGCCAGATAAGCAGCTCCCATTGCAGTTGTCTCAATACACTGAGGGCGTTTTACCGGAGCATTTATAATATCTGCCTGTGTCTGCATAAGGAGATTATTTGCACTTGCGCCGCCATCGACTTTCAGTGCACTTAGAGTAATCTTAGAATCTGCTTCCATTGCTCTGAGAACATCATTTACCTGATACGCAAGTGATTCCAATGTAGCACGGATAATATGGTATTTGTTTACCCCTCTGGTCAGTCCTACAATTGTTCCTCTCGCATACTGATCCCAATAAGGGGCTCCGAGTCCGGTAAATGCAGGAACTACATAGCATCCGTTTGTATCCTTTACTTTTTTTGCCATATATTCAGAATCCATTACCGAATCTATAAGTTTAAGTTCATCTCGCAGCCACTGGATTGCCGCTCCTGCCACGAAAATTGAGCCTTCCAGGGCATAATAGACTTTTCCGTCAAGTCCCCATGCAATTGTAGTTACAAGCCCATTTTCTGAAAATACTGGTGTTTCCCCTGTATTCATCAAAAGGAAACATCCTGTTCCATAAGTATTCTTTGCTTCTCCTGCCGAAAAACACGTCTGTCCAAACAATGCGGACTGCTGATCACCTGCCGCACCGGCGATTGGAATTGCCCCACCAAAGAAAGAAGGATCAGTTTCTCCATATACACAGCTTGAAGGCATCGGTTTTGGGAGTATCGCTTCAGGAATACCAATAATATCCAAAATCTCCTTGTCCCATTCCAGTGTATTGATATTAAAAAGAAGTGTTCTGGATGCATTGGAATAATCGGTAACATGAACTTTTCCTTTTGTTAATTTCCAGATCAGCCATGTTTCTACTGTTCCGAAAAGAAGTTCTCCTCTTTCGGCGCGCTCTCTGACACCTTCTACATGGTCCAGGATCCATTTGATTTTTGTTCCCGCGAAATAGGCATCAATGATTAATCCTGTTTTCTTTCGAAACATATCCGTGTAGCCTTTTTCTTTTAATTCATCACAATATTCCGATGTTCTGCGGCATTGCCAGACAATTGCGTGATAAACCGGCTCTCCTGTATTCTTATCCCATACAATCGCAGTTTCTCTCTGATTCGTAATGCCAATCGCCGCAATGTCATCTGCCTGCGCTCCAATCTTACTCATCGCTTCAACAGCTACACCAAGCTGTGTAGACCATATTTCATTGGCATCGTGTTCTACCCAGCCCGGCTTAGGGAAATACTGTGTGAACTCCTTCTGTGCAACACTGCATATTTCCCCTTTTTCATTAAACAGTATACATCGGTTACTGGTTGTTCCCGCATCCAGTGCCATAACGTATTTTGCCATATACTTTCACCTCTTCTTGATTATTTCGTCCTTAACATATATGGCAATTATAGCACACAATAATTGATTATGCTATTTAGATACATGACTATTTTGAGTCTTAAGTTCACGCTTTCTTTTTCATTTGTATTTTTACACACAAAAAAACCTTGCAGACATCTCCACAAGGCTTTTTATACGTGGGCGAGAGGATTCGAACCCCCGACCTTTTGGTCCGTAGCCAAACGCTCTATCCAGCTGAGCTACGCCCACACATCTACTTATTGCTTCACAGCGAAATTAAGTATAACCCGATTTTTTTGACTTGTCAACACTTAATTTGAATTTTTCATATATTTTTATTTGTTTTCCAATCTGGCATACTCACTCTTTTCAAAACTGGACTTTACGTACTGACCACACACATGCTAATATGTCATATATATGATACACGCTGGCTTTGCCGGCAGAATTCAGAGAGGATATTTTATGACAAAAAGAATTGCTGTAATTAACGATTTGTCTGGATTTGGACGCTGCTCACTCACTGCTGCCATCTCTGTGATCACTGCTATGGGAGTTTCTCCATGTCCTCTTCCGACAGCTATTTTAAGTGCACAAACTGGATATCCCAGCTATTATTGCGATGACTATACAGAAAAAATGGAGTATTTCCGAAGCGAATGGAAAAAAATGAATGTTTCATTTGACGGAATCTACACAGGTTTCGTTGCAAGCGAAGAACAGATCCATCAGATTTTTCGTTTTCTGGATACATTTCACAAACCAGAAACTTTCCTCCTTGTGGATCCTGTCATGGGGGATGATGGTGTTACTTATGCAATGTTTACCCCTACTCTTCTTGCACAAATGAAGAGATTGTCACAGGAAGCTGACATAATCACACCAAACCTCACTGAGCTATGTCTGCTCACCGATTCTGATTACACAGAGCTTCTCAACACCACAGACTGTCATTCTATGATTTCAAAAATTCAGTCTCTGGCACAGATTTTTTGTGAAAACGGACCGGAACACATCATTGTTACCGGAATCCACTTTTCTGATGAAAATAATAGTGAGCATATGGGAAATCTCTATGTTACAAAAGATTCCTGCGAATTACTGTCTTTCCCTTATGTGGGCGGAAGCTATTCCGGTACAGGCGATCTTTTTGCATCTTGCCTGTGTGCCGGAATTGTGAGAGGCGATGACATTCCTTCTATAATAAAAAAAGCGGGAAAGTTCATCGAACTTTCCCTGAAAGATTCTGTAAAAGAACACATTGACCGTAATGACGGTGTAAATTATGAAAAATATCTTTCTCTATTGATTCCCACAGTCTAAAGAGTATTAATAAATCTCATAAATGCATCTCGGCCTTCCGGGGTGCATTTATATACTCCCGCATCTTCAAGTACATGCACGAATGTATTCCCGATTTCTTTCTTTAAAATGTCTGCCACATTTTCCTTTGTGATCACATCATAGTTCGGTAGAAACGACTCCACCCAGTCTGCATGCTTTTCAATCTTTTCGTTGCTTCTAATATCCTTGCCTTCCGTCAGATACTCGCCAAGAAGTTCCATCTCTTCCTTAAGTCTGGATGGAAGGACTGCAAGTCCCATAACTTCAATCAGACCGATATTTTCTTTCTTAATATTATGATACTGTGCATGAGGATGATATACTCCCAGCGGATGTTCCGCCGTTGTGATATTATTTCTGAGTGTCAGATCAAGTTCATACATATCACCAGATATCCTTGCAATCGGTGTAATCGTATTGTGTGGTTCTCCATCTGTCTCAGCAAAGATAAATGCATCTTCGTCTGTATAACCTCTCCAGTTTCTAAGGACATGATCTGCCAGCTCAATGATTCTCTCCATATTTTTTCCTCTCAGACGAAGTACAGAGAGAGGCCATTTTACGATACCAGCCTGCACATCTTCATATCCTGGGATCACAACTTCTTTTTCAATCGGAGCCTTTGCCATGGCAAATGTATAATGTCCACCCTGGAAATGATCATGACTTAAGATAGAACCTCCTACGATTGGAAGATCCGCATTCGATCCAAGGAAATAATGTGGAAACATTTTTACAAAGTCAAAAAGTTTTACAAAAGCGGCTTTTTCAATCTTCATCGGTACATGCTGTCCATTAAATACGATACAATGCTCATTGTAATATACATATGGTGAATACTGGAATCCCCATTTACTGTCATTTATCGTAACCGGAATAATTCTGTGATTTTCTCTTGCAGGATGATTCACACGTCCGGCATATCCTTCATTTTCCATACACAAAAGACACTTTGGATAACTGCTTGCCTTTGCGTTCTTTGCCGCGGCAATAGCTTTTGGATCTTTTTCCGGCTTGGAGAGATTTACAGTAATATCAATCTCACCATAAGGAGAATCCACCTTCCACTTCATATCTTTTTTAACGCGGTATCTGCGGATATAGTCACTGTCCTGACTCAGTTTGTAAAAATAATCTGTAGCCTCTTCCGGAGATGTTTCGTATCTGTCCCAGAATTCCTTCTGCACCTGTGACGGTCTCGGCATGAGACAGTTCATAAGTTTTGTATCAAACAGGTCGCGATACACAATACTGTCTTCAATGATTCCACGCGCTACCGCCTCATCAAGAAGATTTTTAAGAACCGCCTCCAACTCGATGCTACTGTCATCTATTTCTACATCCTCATAAGTATCCTCACCAAAAATTTCCAGCAGAAGATTCGTTGTGTACACTTTCTCGCATTCCGGCACAAGACCTGTACTGATTCCGTATTCTACTAATTTTTTAATATTCTCAGATAACATAAAAACCTCCCGATCTATAATTTTTTAGCTCCATCTCCCATGTCTACTACATAGAACTCTGCTTTATGTCCTACTTTTTCCAAATATGTTTTTCCGATTTCTTCAATAAATTTATCCACTGTATCATTTTTCACAATACTTACCGTACAACCTCCGAAACCGCCTCCGGTAATACGGGAACCGATTACTCCCGGCATTGCCTGCGCAAGATCTACTAAAATATCGATTTCTTCACAGGACACTTCATAATCATCTCTTAAAGACTCATGAGATGCATTCATCAGCTTTCCGAAAAGTTCCACATCATTCGCTTTTAAGGCTTCTACCGCACGGATTGTTCTTCGGTTTTCATATACTGCATGTTTTGCACGTTTCTGTCGGATCTCATCTTTGATAGCATCTTTATGAGTTTCAAATTCCTCTTCCGTAAGATCTCCAAGGGTTTTAATATCTATTACTTTCTGGAGTTCTTTTAATGCAGTTTCACATTCATTTCTGCGATCATTGTATGCAGAGTCTACAAGGCTGTGTTTTACTTTACTGTTGGTGATTACAACCTTTGCATCCTGAAGTTTTACCGGCGCATATGTATATTCCAATGTACTTGTGTCAAGAAAGATTGCGTTGTCTTTTTTTCCCATGGCACTTGCAAACTGATCCATGATCCCACAATTACATCCATTAAAATTATTTTCCGCATCCTGCCCGATTAATGCAATATCTACCATAGACACATCAAAGCCAAATATCTCTTTCACGATCAAGCCGGTAAGTACTTCCAGAGATGCGGAGGAAGAAAGACCAGAACCATTCGGAATATCTCCGTAAATGAGAAGATCCATTCCGTGTGTAAGCTTAAATCCCCTCTTTTCAAATGCCCACATAACACCCTTCGGATAATTTGTCCAGGAAGCTTTCTCTGTTGGCACCAGTTCATCAAGACTGACTTCAACTACACCAACTGACGGAATATTTATGGAATAAAAACGTACTTTTCGGTCTTCTCTGTTTCTTACAACTCCGTAAGTTCCCAGTGTGAGTGCACACGGAAACACATGTCCTCCATTATAATCTGTATGCTCTCCGATAAGGTTTACACGTCCCGGCGCAAAATATGTCTGTACCTCTCCGCCTTCTCCAAATATTTCATAAAATTTCTGAACTAATTTTTCTACCATTTTTCCTCTCCAATCATTATTTCTATTACGTTCACTTTTACACTTGCAAGAACGATCTTACTGTCTTATGATTATTATAATAATGAGATTATATTGCGGATACAATAAGAATATTTGAAGCTTTTATAAGGATATTGAGGTTTTTATAGAATGTCAGAAAAAAAAGAACAGATCAGTATTGAAAAAAACAGAAAAGAGATCAAAGAACATGGCAATTATGCTTTTCCGGTAAACGTATGCATAGAATCCATTCAGAAATATGAACACAATTCCTTTTTGTGGCATTGGCACCCGGAAATTGAATTAACGTTGATTCTCTCAGGCAGTATTGAATATCATGTCAATAACGAAAGCTATATTTTATCAGAAGGAGAAGGTCTTTTTGGCAACTGTAACACCCTACACTCTGGCTATATGAAGGACGGAAAAGAATGCAGCTATCTTTCTATCACGTTTCATCCCCGTTTTCTCTATGGCTATGAAAACAGTATCCTCCAGACTAAATATATTGACTTTATCACCCACAACGAATCATGGTCTTCATTAAAACTGATTCCAGACATTTCCTGGCACAGAGAAATTCTTTCTCTCATGCACGAAATATATATACTGTCCGCCACTCCACCATACGACTATGAACTTCGCGTTCACATGATGCTTATGGAAATCTGGAAGAAACTATATCACTATTTCTCTTCACTGCCTAAACAGGGTCAAAGCTCTCAGAAACATTTGCAGCGTCTCCGGGAGATTATCACATATATACAGGAACACTACTATCAGGATATTACTCTTGATGAGATTGCAGGACACATTAATATTTGTAAAAGTGAATGTTGCCGTTTTTTTAAAAAGCATATGAATATGACTATTTTTGAATATATTTTATTTCTTCGCATCCAGAATAGTCTTCCCATGCTGAAAAAAGGCGAAAGTATTACCCAGATTTCCGGGAAAGTCGGGTTTTCAAGTCCTGCATACTACGGACAGATTTTTAAACGTTATATGAAATGTTCTCCAAGAGAATATCAAAAAATGTCAGAATAATGTTTCCTCTTTCCACTCTTTATGTTATAATAGTAAAAGTGAGCAAAATCAGCTCTGTCTGGAGACGTACCGAAGTGGCCGTAACGGGGCTGACTCGAAATCAGTTTATCGGTTTAACGCCGGTACGAGGGTTCGAATCCCTCCGTCTCCGCTCATAAAGAGGCGGGTACATAAGAAATAACCTTTTAATTATTTCTTATGTACCCGCCTCTTTTCTTCCGAATTTCTTAAGGAATTTTATAAACATTTTCCGCTTTCGACACACTCGATTCACAATTGTTTTTTATAATAAAGCTATCAAATAAAGAAGACGGCGGTTGTGCTTGATACACCGTGTATGATCGTCGGACTTCGCCTAGCAATTGTCTTTATCTGATACACTGTCAGATAAATGAATATAGATAAATAAATTTTCCCCCTCCAGAGACCGATGTGAATGCATCGGTCCCTCTCTTTTTATGATTGCACTTACTATTCTTTTATATGGAGATCCATACTTCCTGATCGGAACCCTTCTAAATCAACTGTAATATAACTATATCCAAGCTTTTTAAGATAGCATACTATTTTCTCCCGATACGAAATAAGGAGACTGATATCTTTTTCATCCACCTCTATCCGGACAATATCATTATGAACTCTCAAACGCACATTATAAAATCCCAGTTTTCTTAAAAACCTCTCTCCCTCATCTACTCTGTGCATTTCTTCATAAGATAATTTTGTCCCGTATGGAAATCTTGTGGCAAGGCAAGGCGCTGCCGGCTTATCAGACACAGATATTTTATATTCTCCCGCAAGCTTTCGAACTTCGTTTTTTGTAAAACCAGATATTGCCAGCGGACTAATGATCCCTAGTTCTTTTACCGCCCGGATTCCCGGTCTGTATACAAAAAGATCATCCTGATTCGTTCCTTCCATAATAGTATTTATATGAAGTTTTTGCGCTTCTCTCATAATCATCTGGAACAAATACTTTTTACATCTGTAACATCTGTCTTCAGGGTTGTACTCGATTCCTGCTTTTTCCAATTCATCTGCATATATAACCATGAATTTTGCACCAATCTCCCTGGCCGTTTTTTCAGCTTCCTTCTCTTCTCCTGCCGGATGAAGCATACTCTTTAAAAAGACAGCATAGACATTATGCCCTGTCTTTTTTACAGCATCACATGCAAGTTTCAACAAAAGACCAGAATCAGCTCCTCCGGAAAATGCAACCATGATATCTTCTTTTGCATAAGTATCCATCAGTTCGCAAAGCTTTGTTACTTTTTCCTTATAATCTGGCATTTTCTGCCTCCTCTGATACAATCTTCCAGACAGATTTGTACGGGAGATGATGCTCCTTTGCCAACGCAGCTACACTTTCATACTCAGGATACACAACGATTTCCCCATCTATCTCACATAGTTTTACCTGTACATCTCCAAGTGAAGTTCTGACAGTATCTATCTTACGTTTTAATACTGAACGCTCCATTTTGCATCTTCGCACACCGATCGTTGTTGTCTCCTTAAACAGGATTTCCTGCATAAGAGCTACTTTATCTTCACTGCAGATTACATTGATCTGATATGCCGGACGATTTTTTTTCATGAAAACAGGAGAATAACTCACATCTCTTGCGCCATTTTCAAAAAGTCGATCCATAACATATCCAAGCATTTCCCCTGTACAATCATCAATATTGCTTTCAAGTTTATAGATAACATCTTCTGGAAATCCTCCGACAGTTTCCTTTTCAATCAGCATTGCCCGAAGAATACTCGCTCTGCCATAATCTCTCTTTCCGGCGCCCATACCGGATGCAATAACCCGGTATTCTTTCGGAAGTTTCTTTGTCGTGCAGACTGCTGCTACAATCGCTGCACCGGTAGGAGTGACAAGTTCCGCTTCCGTATTGGTAAGATGCAATGTAATTCCATGTGCTGAGGCAATATTCATAACTGCCGGAACCGGAACCGGAAGAATCCCATGCGCACACCGCACAGTTCCCTTTCCTTCATAAAGTTCTGGCACGATGACTTCTGAAACAGCAAGATTATCAAGACAGATTGCTGCTGCTGCAATATCTACAATCGAATCTACTGCTCCAACCTCATGAAAATGTACCTGATCTATAGTAGAACCATGAGCTTTGGCTTCCGCTTCCGCAAGTACATAAAATATCTCTTCTGCAATTTTCTTTGCTCCTGTCTTCATTTCTGAAGATCTGATGATTTCCAAAACCTCATGAAGCCCTCTGTGCTCATGATGTGTATGCTCATGATTGTGATCATGACTATGCCCATGTTCATGATTGTGCTCATGGCTGTGCTCATGACTATGCCCATGTTCATGATTGTGCTCATGGCTATGATCATGACTATGCTCATGTTCATGATTATGCTCATGACCGTGTTCGTGACCATGCTCTTTATGTCCATATAAATATTCGATGTCATGATCATGATTTTCATATTCTTCATCTAAAACAACATGAAAATCACAACAGTCCAGACCACTTTTTATTACCCGGCTGATTTCAATACTATATCCTCCAAGAGGCAGTGTTTTAATCTGCCTTTGTAATTCCTCTTTGTCCGCCCCCAGATCAAGGAGTGCTCCCACTGTCATATCTCCGCTGATTCCGCTGTAACACTCCAGATATAATGCCTTATTATTTTCATTCATTTTCATCTGTACCTATTCCCCTCGTTTTTATCGTTTATCCACTGCAAGCCTGTTCATCTGTGCGGCAAGATAACCGGCTCCATAGCCATTATCAATATTTACTACTGCAACCCCATTTGCACAGGAATTAATCATTGTAAGAAGTGCTGAAATCCCTTTCATGTTTGCTCCATATCCTACAGATGTAGGGACAGCAATCACTGGTTTGTCAACCAAACCACCTATAACACTTCCGAGAGCTCCCTCCATACCGGCAACCGCAATCACACAATTGGCTTTTTGAATAATTTCCAGTTTTGACAGCAGACGATGAAGTCCACTGACGCCAACATCATACACACGCTCAACCAAAACTCCAAAATATTCTGCAACCTGAGCTGCCTCTTCTGCAACAGGAATATCTGCCGTACCGGCCGTACATACAGTAATCAGACCTTCTCTTTTTTTGTCTTCTTTTTCAATCTTTATAATTCGCGAAATCTCATCATATTGTACTTGCGGATACTCTTTTCTTAAATATTCATACTGTTCTTTCGAAGCTCTTGTGCCAAGTACTTCTCCTTCTTCCTCATAGATCTGCTTAAATATTTCCAAAAGATGACTGTTTGCCTTCCCGCTACAGAAAATCACTTCTGGAAACCCAAGGCGAAGTTTTCTGTGAGTATCTATTTTCGCATACCCCAGTTCCTCAAACGGCTGTCTTCTGAGATACCCTTCTGCTTCTTCTATGGATATCTCACCGTTTTTTACTTTTTCTAAAATCTCATGCGTATCCATATTTCCTCCTTAAAATCGTACCTCTTCATATCTTATCATTCTTCTTGTAAAATGAACAGATAATTTACTGACTAAAACGGCTTAAATATTCCCCTACATCACTGCAAAGCATGACTCCGCTCATTACACAGGCACCTTTTGCTCCTGTTTTTTTGACATCTGCAATATTATCCACGCTGATACCACCAATAGCAAACACCGGGACAGACACACTTTCACATACATTTTTCAGAAATCCCAAACCTCTTCCCGGAAGTCCTTTTTTACAGTCAGTCTCAAACACATGTCCCGCTGTAACATAAGTACAACCAAGCTTACAGGCCTCAATTGCATCTTCTTTCGAATGACAGGATACTCCTATTTCCTTAAATATTTTTTTCTTTTCATCCGGGACAGTGCGAAGAATATGCAATGGTAAATGAATCGCACTACACCCCAATTCCTCTGCTACTTCCACATAACTATGAAGAATACAGGGTGTCCCGTGACTTCTGCATATTTTCGACACAGCCTTCGCAAGTTTTCTATAAGCATCCTCATCCAGATCCTTTTCCCTCAAAATGATACCCGCCGGATGTGCCGCTGCAATCTGATCAATTCGATCCAAAAACTCTTCTCTGCAAAGAGAACGATTTGTTACACATAAGATATCAGACATAAAGATAATCATTCAGAACCGGCTGCAGGCCTTGTGCAGCAATGTCCTGATACATCTTATCGAGACTTCGGTTATCGTCAATCTCAAACTGCTCATCACCCTTTTCGCCGCCTGACTCCTTTCCACTGTATTTACTTTCATGATCACCAATTCCGGTTGATACACCTGCAGAAATTTTTGTTGCTGCAATTTTAACAATACCATTACGAAATTTTGCACTCTCCCTGGATGATACAGTAATCCCTACAAATGGCAGGAAAATACGATATGCACAGATAATCTGGCAAAGCTGTTTTTCATGAACATCCAGAGGATTAATCTTATCATTGTTGATGATCGGACGAAGTCTCGGGCAGGATAAAGACATTTCTGCGTGAGGATATTTTCTCTGCAGATAGTAAACATGAAGGGCGCTTGCAAGTGCATCTTTTCTAAAATCAGAAAGTCCTAAAAGCGCCGAAAAAGCCACCCCTCTCATGCCGCCCCTCAGCGCCCTTTCCTGTGCGTCAAAACGATACGGCCATACGCGCTTATGTCCCAAAAGATGCAGTGTTTCATATTTATCCGCATCATAAGTCTCCTGAAAGACCGTGACATAATCTGCACCGCACTCATGAAGGTAGCGGTATTCATCTGTGTTGACCGGGTAAATCTCAAGTCCTACCATGCGAAAATATTTTCTTGCCAGCTTACAAGCTTCCCCGATATAATTTACATCACTCTGCGCACGACTCTCTCCTGTGAGAATGAGGATTTCCTCCATACCACTGTCGGCAATGACTTTCATCTCATGCTCAATCTGCTCCATACTAAGCTTCATTCGATTGATATGATTATAGCAGTTAAATCCACAATACACACAATAGTTTTCACAGTAATTTGCAATATAAAGAGGGGTAAACAGATACACTGTATTTCCAAAATGTTTGCTTGTTTCTAATCTTGCCCTCTGCGCCATCTGCTCTAAAAATGGTTCTGCTGCCGGAGAAAGCAGTGCCTTAAAATCTTCAATTGAACAATTCTCATGTTCAAGTGCTGCTTTTACATCCTTTGCGGTATATTTTTGATAGTCATAAGAATTCATCTGATCCATCACATTCTCACAGACATCTGATTCGATCTTTTCCATTCCAGGCAGATATTCCATATGATTTTTTCTGGAAGCCGGATTGGTCTCTAACTCATGCTTTCTTTCAAGTGCTGCAGGCGACAGATATTCCGAATCTATAAAAAACTGATTTTCCATACTCTTCACCTCTCTAGTCTCTGAGAAATCCTGTCAAAGGATCTGATGCTGATGCTCCACGGGTAAGGACTCTGCCAAGTCCTGCAAGGTATGCCTTTCTTCCGGCCTCGATAGCTTGCCGGAAAGCCGATGCCATCATCGGAAGATCACCTGCTGTTGCCAGTGCAGTATTTGCCATAATGGCTGCCGCTCCCATTTCCATAGCTTCACACGCCTGAGAAGGTCTGCCGATTCCTGCATCTACAATGACAGGCAAATCTATTTCATCAATCAGTATCTGAATAAATTCCTTTGTTGCAAGTCCTTTATTAGAGCCAATCGGAGATGCCAGCGGCATAATAGTAGCTGCACCTGCATTGACAAGATCTCGGGCAACATTGAGATCCGGATACATATACGGCATAACGACAAAACCTTCTTTTGCAAGAATTTCTGTCGCCTTTATTGTTTCCTGATTATCCGGGAGCAAATATTTCGAATCACGCATAATCTCAATTTTCACAAAATCACCACAGCCTAACTCACGGGCAAGTCTGGCTATACGTACTGCCTCCTCAGCATTTCTTGCGCCACTGGTGTTCGGAAGCAATGTGACACCTTCCGGAATGTAATCAAGAATATTTTCCTGATCTTTTGTGTTTGCACGGCGAACTGCAAGTGTAATAATCTGTGCACCCGCATCCTGAACCGCTGCTTTGATCAGATTCAGAGAATATTTTCCTGAACCAAGAATAAATCGAGAGTCAAATTCGTGGCCTCCAATAATTAATTTATCGTTATTCATTTTTTAATCCTTCTTTCTTTATACTTCAAATTCTTCTGCTAAAATTCTTAAAACTGTGTGAGCCTGATGCGCAGCACACAACATCACACGGGAAGATACAAGTCCAATATCTTCTTTCACATCACTGACTTCATCCCCGCAAAGGAAAAAATATTTTGCAATTCTTCTGGTTTTAATACTGTTTGGACTTCCAAATCCAGCCATTCCCGATGCTGCTACCAGAAATTTCCCCGGAAGCCTTTCGAGAACGGTATTCGTAAGCATAGCTTTAGCCTCAGCATCATCAAATGCCTCACAGATGATATCGGCATTACTTAAAAGTTCCGTTACATTACTTTCAGTAATTCGGACACTATGAGTTTCAAGTTCAATATACGGCGCAATTTCCATAATATTTTCTGAAAGAGCTTCTGTCTTTAAGCAGCCAATTTGAGAGGCTTTATACTGTTGTCTGTGAAGATTGGTAATATCCACACGGTCAAAGTCAATCAGAATAAGCTTTCCGACACCCGCACGGGCCAGTGAAACCGAAATATTTGAGCCAAGTCCTCCTAATCCACACACAGCTACTGTTGCGTTTGCAAATTTATCCTGCAATTCTTTCCCATTGCGCTCTTCCAAAGCCTTTTTTATCTCTTCTTTCGTCGGGATCATTTTAGCCTCCTCCTACAAAGCTGACAACTTCAAGAACATCGGCATCTGTCAGCACAGTCTCATGATACATAGACTTAGGTACGATTTCGCCGTTGCGTTCTACTGCGATCCGCTTTGGATCATAATTTGTTGTATCCAGATATTCCGCTACAGTTTTTCCTGCAACATCCAGACACTCTCCATTGATTTTAACCATACTCCTTACCTCCAATCATAAAAATAGATTGCACTTCCCACAGGATTTCATCATATAAAAAGCGGGAAGCTACTGATCTGGTAGCTTCCCGTTAAAATACGCATGTATTAAGGCATCCCTACGTTGGCATTATCCAAATCAGGTTATGGGTCGAAACAGCAACAGTTTCCTCTCAGCCGGCTCTATACCAGCTCCCCTTTAACAATTCATGTATTATTATAATCCTCTTATTTTGATAATACAAGTATTTTATAATCAAAGCCCGTTTCCTTCATAAGTGTAAGATAAGATTCAGGGTCAAAATATTCCGGCGAATATACTCCTGTATCTTTCCATATTCCCCGACCAATCAGTTCAATAAATAACGCCGCCCCAAAACCTGTCTGAGCCGTCACCGCCTGACTATGCCAGCGTTTCATGGATTTTTTATTATCAAATGGCTGATAGATAAAACATTCTTTTTCTTCTCCATCCTTTTTACCTATACAATGAACCCCCACTATCATTTTACCTGTCATCTCTTCTCCGATATCCTTTGGCTGAGGTGCACATGCTGCTACCACATCTCTCGGAACCACCTGTACATTTCCTACCTGCACAGGATGAATATCTCGAAGTCCGAGATGATCCAGCACTTTTAATGCCTGAATCAAATTTTCATCCAGGCTGATCTTAAAACTGGCTCTTTTTAATCCATACTGCCTGAGATACCTTGGCATTGTGACAACTTCTTCATGCTCCACTTTTACAAGGGTATTTTTACCTACTCCTTCCGGCATTTCAAAAGTTTCTTTTCCGGCAAATGCTTTTTCCACAAAAAATCCACCCTTTGACTCATCATACTCTACATTTGGATTCATCACTTCATCAAGCACCGTCCATACATTAAAGCCAAAAGTGATATCATCCGGATCAGCATTCGGAACAGACAAGTTTCCCCCGTCTTTCACATGTACTTCTGTCAGTTCATCGAAAAGCTCTGTCGCTGCATATTTAGCAAATACATTCACGACTCCAGGATCGATTCCCATACAAATCAGTGCCATTCTCCCAGCCTTTTTCCATGTATTGTGCCTGTCAAAATTATATTTTGTCATAGGCTCTTTATAACTGTTTTCTATTCCCAGTCCATACTCCGGATGCTCTTTTGGGACTGACCATGTCCCCATATTGCCGTAATCTGCCCCTCCTTCGTATGCCGCATCAAAAATGATGTTACTTGCAAAAGGCGGCGCAGCATCCATGACAAAATCAATGTGGTATTCGCGGATTAAATCTTTCAATACTTTTCCATCAGTTGCATCCGCCTGTGCCGCCCTAAAACGTACATCTCCATTCAAAAGATGAACGACCTCTTTTGCACGTTTCAGATCATAATCACAGACCAGCACATAAGAAAGCCATTCTCCCTTCGGATCTCGCCACTGTAATATTTTCAGGATACTTTCCCCTACTGCACCGCTACCAACCAGCATCATTCTCATAAACATTACCTCCATTTTCATTCAAATCTAATATATTAATATTTTCATCTTTCTGAATATGGATTTCTCAGCTCATATATTTTCACATACAAAAACAGAGAAATACAGATGCATACAATCAAAGCATATGCATCTATATCTCTCTGTCCTTTTGCCAGTTGGTTCTAGCCTCGTAGGCGATGTGCTTTTACACATTCTCTCCAAAGATTCGTCCGACTGCCTTCCTTTTGCCTGTCAGTTTCCGCGGAAAAAAAGATGATTTTTCCGGTTTGCTTCTTCGGCCCCAAATCGGTGTCTAGGGCAGTCATCATCCGACATATTCATTTTATATAATCTTTTATCTATTCTTTACCAGGTTACCACTTTCATCACGATAGTATTTAGGAACAAAACTATCTTTAATGCGAATGATATAGTGAACTTTAAACTTCTCGTCATAAGTTCCTTTGTACTTTCTGATCCAGCTTTCAAATACTGCTTTATTAGAATCCTCTGTTTTTACAGATTTATCCTTATGCCATTTTGCATCATGTCCGCTTGCAAACACTGTTCCGTTGCCTCTGTATACAAAGGTATGACCTTTCCCTATGATAACGTCACCAACCTCTATCTTTCCTTCTTTTACAAGAGTTCCAAACGATTTCTGTTTTGCATTAATAATCTCGCAGTTAGCATCCAGCTTGGATTTTAATTTTTTTGTACCGGAATTATAGTTTCGGATATTTCCATCTCCATCACCATAAAATTTTTCATTATTACTGATAAGTCCCATATCACGAAATGCCCAGTTGGCAATGGAGGCACAATTACCACCCCTGATCTTTCCTGATAGCATATTCTCAAAAGTTCCACTCTGAGCAACATACTTACTGCTGTTGGAATATACCCATTTTTCTCCTTTTTTTACAGCATTCTCAAGCACGCTATTATAGTAGTTTCCACATGCTACCATAGCTTCAGGTCCAGTCAGCTGACCACTTGTGTTTTTAACTGTTTTAGGCTCTTTTACCTTGGAAGATGTCGTCTTCTTAGTAGTTGTTGTTTTCTTGGAAGATGTCGTTGTCTCTTTTTTTACCGTATTATCCACTTTCTGATTTGTACCGGTATTTTTGTTCTGCACCTGTGTATCCTTTGAATCAGAATTATCTTTTGTCTTTTCTTCTACAGTCTCACTCTCGGTCTTATTGACATCCGCATCATCTGACTGTTCTTTTCCCAGATCTCCCTCATTTACAGTGACAGGAATTGACATCGTAGAAGGACCAATACTGCAATTTACAACTGTACTGCCTGTTCCTACCGGCGTAACTTCTCCATTTTCATCAACTGTTGCAATCGATTCATCCTGAGAGGTCCATGTTACTTCCTGATCTTCTGCACCCATAACAGCTACTGTTTTTGTATCTTCTTCATTCATTTTTAAAGATGACTCACTCAATTGAACAACTGATACCTCACAGGAAAATGTTCTGTCTTTTGCAGTTGCAGTAATCGTCGCACTGCCTGTTCCTACACCTTTAAGTACACCATTCTCTACTTTTACTTTCGACTCATCACTACTTGTCCATGTAACCTGATTATCTCCGGCATAAGCAACCTCAAGAGTCGAATCCATACCAACAGCTGTAAAAGCTTCCTCAGGCATAGACATGACATGTACATTACCTGTAATTTCCTGTCCGTCTATAGAACACGTAATCTGTGTTTCCCCTCCGCTTACAGCTTTCATATTGCCAGATTCATCCACCCGGATGATATCATTGTTTTCACTCTTCCACTCAATACCTACAGCATCAAAACCTTCGCCACTAGTTAAGGGTGAAGAATAATCTTCACCCGTCTGCAGGAAAAGATCAGAATCTTTCATGCCTACAACATTCACTGTTGTCTGCAGAGTCTCATTATCTCCTGTCTGACAGGACACAACTGCTGTTCCGGCACTAACACCTGTTATGACACCATTTTCATCAACGGTCGCAACAGATGGATCCTCTGTGCTCCATCCTGTAGGTATACCAGAAATCTTATCATTTGTGGATAACTGCATCTGGTTTCCTGTAAACAGATATGGCTTTTCAGCAATGATACCTGCCACATGCACTGTCTGAGTAACCTCAAGTCCTTTATCACTACACACAATAGTAGCGTCTCCATCCTGAAGTGTCACAAGATTTCCATTTTCAATCTTAACAACACTCTCATCACTGGAATAAAACTCAGCCTCAGAAGAAGCTCCTGCAATCTGTGGCTTACAAATCTGTCCGGTGAGCATCACTGCCTCATCATTTTCAAATCCAAGAACATTTACTTTACACTCCATGGTACGGAAAGGAACTTTAATCTGTACCATAGTCTCTCCCGGTCCGTAAGCCTCTACCTTGCCGCCTCTTTCTGTTGCGATGATATTCCCATCCACAACCTCATACTTTGCCAGCATCTGCAATACAGGGTTAGTTAACTCAATCTGTGCATTATCACCTACCGTCATCGTCAGTGAACCTGTTTTTAAAGCACCGACAAAAAATGCAGGAGTAATAGCAAGAATCATAATGCAGAAAATGGCAATGACTGCAATTCTTATCTTACTGTTCTTCAATTTTTTCTCCCCTTTCAATTATATGTCCCCTAATTGTAGATTACCATATAATGGAAGGATTGTCGATAAATAATTAAAATTTTTAATGTCTAAAACCTTCCTCCACCACCGCCATGGCTTCTTCCGGAAGAGCTGCTGTGT
>JBJEMB010000069.1:0-3531 GCA_051879455.1 Lachnospiraceae bacterium | reverse complement strand
GACTTAATTCCACCACTTAATTTATCAGTGGAATTTAAAAATACATTTCAGGATGCAAGATTATTGTCGGGCAGTTTATAGAAATAAGATTAGAGATATGTTATAATCAGGATGATTTATTCAGGTTTTAAAACTGGCAGAAGAAAATAGTGTATTATTTTAAGGAGACGAGTATGTCAAACGCAACAGTATTGTATCTTATCATACCCTGTTATAATGAAGAAGCAGTGTTACCGATAACCAGCAGAATGTTTTTGGATAAGATAGATTGTTTGATTGCGCAAGGGGTGATCTCAGATAAAAGTCGGATCATGTTTGTGAATGATGGCAGCAAGGATACGACCTGGTCTTTGATCAAGAAGTTATCAGAGGAGGATAAACATTTTATTGGAATTTCACAAAGTCGGAACAGAGGACATCAAAATGCTGTGCTGGCGGGTTTGATGGAAGCTAAGAAATTTTGTGACATAACTGTTTCAATTGATTGTGATGGGCAGGATGACTTGAATGCGATTGATGAGATGATTGCTGCTTATTATGATGGAAATGATGTGGTGTATGGGGTTCGTAATGACAGAGGGACAGATTCTGCTTTTAAGCGTATAACGGCAGAGACTTTCTATAAGTTGATGAACTGGATGGGAGTGGAATCTATTTATAATCATGCGGATTACCGTCTTCTGTCGAAGCGTGTTCTGGATGCGCTGGAAGGATATAAAGAAGTAAATCTGTTTCTTCGTGGATTGATTCCTCTGGTTGGTTTTGAAAGTACAATCGTATATTATAAACGTGAGAAACGTATTGCAGGTGAGACTCACTATCCATTGAAGAAAATGCTGGCATTGGCAGTGAATGGCATAACCAGCTTGTCTGTAAAGCCAATCCGTATCATTACCTGTTTTGGATTTATGGTATCATTGCTTAGCTTTATGGCTATAATATGGTCCATAATTTGTTTTTTCATGGGAAAAACAGTGATGGGCTGGGCAAGTACGATGTGTGTTGTATGTTTTATGGGAGGGGTTCAGCTTTTATCATTGGGTGTTATAGGAGAGTATGTTGGGAAGATCTATATGGAGGTCAAGGCGCGTCCGAGATATATCATAAGTGAGAGAGCTGGGATAGCAGAAGATGATGAATGAGAAATGCCATATGGAGATATATGAAGGGCGCGGAGGAAAGGAGAAAAAACAGCAAATGGACCAGAAAATGCTTCCGGTGGGCGTTGATAGTTTCAAAAAAATAAGAGAGCAGAATTATTTTTACGTAGATAAATCAATGCTCATAAAGGAATTGCTGGATAAACGCGCTGAGGTGAATCTGTTTATACGTCCCAGAAGGTTTGGAAAAACGCTGAATATGAGTATGCTCCGGTGTTATTTTGAGGATGCCGGTGATCCGGCGGTGAATGAGAGCAACCGCTGTCTGTTTTCCGGACTGGATATTATGGATGCAGGGGAGCGCTATACAGAGCAGATGGGGGTATATCCGGTTATCACTCTGTCTTTAAAATCTGCGAAGCAGCCTTCTTTTTCTTCCGCATGCTATAAGCTGTGCGATGAATTGTGGAGAGAATATGAGCGCCATGGATATGTTTTAAGTACTCTTTCCGGAAGCAGGAAGCAGCAGTATGAGGAAATCTTAAAACGCCGAGCTTCTCTCGATGCGTATTCCGGGTCGCTGCGTTTTCTGAGTGAGGTGCTGCAGGAATATCATGGGAAGCCGGTGATTATTCTGATCGACGAATATGACGTACCTCTGGAAAATGCGTATTGGAGCGGATTTTACGATGAAATGGTGGGGTTCATCCGTTCACTGTTTGAATCGGCGTTAAAAACAAATCCCTGTCTGGCTTTTGCGGTTATCACGGGATGCCTCAGAATTTCCAGGGAGTCTATTTTTACAGGGTTAAATAATCTGAATGTGATCTCGATATTAAGCAGTCAATATGATGAATATTTTGGCTTCACGCCGACAGAAGTAGATCAGATGCTGCATTATTACGGAAAAGAAGGAAAGAGAGCGATTATAAAAGAATGGTATGACGGATACCGTTTCGGAAATGCGGCTGTTTATAATCCCTGGAGCGTTATTAATTATGTAATGGATCTTATTTCTGATGATAATGCCCTTCCTTCTCCTTATTGGGCGAATACCAGTTCAAACAGTATTATTAAAAATCTGGTGGAGCTGGCTGACGCTTCCGTGAAACAGGAGCTGGAACTGCTGATTGCAGGAGGTACAATTGAAAAGCCGGTGCATGAGGATATTACCTACGACAGTATCTATGATTCGGAAGACAGTCTCTGGAATTTCCTGTTTTTTACCGGGTATTTAAAACAGATTTCCCGTCGTTTGGAGGAGGAGAACCAGTATATTACGATGGCGCTTCCGAACATGGAGGTAAAATATATTTATAAAAATACGATTACAAAATGGTTTCGTGATGAAGTGAAAAGCCAGGATCTGAGTCACTTATATCAGGCTATATTGAGCGGTGACGCTTCCGCATTTCAGAAAGAATTGTCAGCGCTTCTTCAGCGTGGAATCAGCTACATGGACAATCAGGAGGCCTTTTATCATGGATTTCTGATGGGAGTTCTTGGAAACATGAGGGATTATTTTGTGAAGTCCAACCGCGAAGGAGGAAACGGGCGTCTGGATATTGTGATCCGGCATCCTGATGTAACACATACGCCGGTGGTGCTGGAACTTAAGATATCGAATACTTTTAAGGGAATGGAAGATGCCTGCCGGAAAGCGCTGGATCAGATTGATGAGAAAGGCTATGATGACTGGTTGCCGGAGGAAGGATATTCCGATGTCTGGAATTACGGCATTGCTTTTTTCAGAAAGCAGTGCCGGGTGATGGTGAGGTATAAGGAGCTGCTGTAGAGAAAGCAGGGAATGAGTTTGCATTGCCGGCATTATATGCCAGCAATGCAAAGGCAAATGGATTATAGGCAGCTTCGATGATATGATGGGCGATTACACAATTGACTGCAACCAGAGCGATGGCAAAGAGAAGATAAATATCTTTTTTATTTCTGAAGCAGAAAAGCATATATGCGCCGATTAATATAAGCAAAAATACAAGGCCATATCGGAGCAGTACATGAACGTAGGAGCAGTCGATAAAGAAGTAATCATCTGGTATAGTTGTATTGCCTCCCATTCCTACCATATCAATGGTTTGTCCAAATAATGCAATACCGAATCGAGTTAATCCTTCTTTTCCGAGAGACAATCGGCTGCTACAAATTTTATTAATTGCTGTTAGGAACGAGTTATCAGGGTTGTAACTAGCTGTCGTGATAATTGATAATGCAGCTAATACAGGCATGATAAATGGGCCAATTCTGTTCCAGAATATCTCCCACAATTTTCTTACACGGCAGAATGCGTATTTTATGTGCTCAAAAAATGTATTGATT
This sequence comes from Lachnospiraceae bacterium, assembly GCA_051879455.1. GTDB lineage: Bacteria > Bacillota > Clostridia > Lachnospirales > Lachnospiraceae > MD308. The sequence goes on along the minus strand of JBJEMB010000069.1, from coordinate 97 downwards.
CCATATATTACGATAGTCAAAACCATGCAGGATGTATCCAGCCGTGCATTACAGAAATGATAAACCAGTCCCGCCAGAACGGAAGCGCCGATGAAAT
>JBJEMB010000068.1:0-3621 GCA_051879455.1 Lachnospiraceae bacterium | reverse complement strand
GAGAAACATATTCTTTTAATAACGGCAAGGGATACTGGGAAGGTGACCGTGGAAGGTCATTTCCCGAAAGATATATATGGACTCAATGCTGTTTTCCACAGGGATCTTTGATGTTATCTATAGCGGATATTCCCATGGCAGGAATCCATTTTACCGGTATCATAGGCATCATATTGTGGGAGGGCAAAAAGTACAGGCTGGCTACTTATCTGGGCGCCAGACTTGTACATCTCAAAAACAGAAAGCTTAGGATTCTTCAGAGGGATCTGGAACTGGAGGCCTGCCTTCTCGAGGAAGAAACTCATCCGCTGAAAGCTCCGACAAACGGCAAAATGATAAGAACAATTCATGAAAGTGTATCCTGCAAAGTGTTCTATCGATTTTGCAAAAATGGTCGTACTCTTTTTGCTTTTGAAACTAAACATGCTTCCTTTGAATACGAATATCCATTCTGACTGCAATAATACACCAACATAAAAAACCAGACTTCAATAATAAATGAAGTCCGGTTTTTTAATGATCTTTCTAAAATTATTCTTTTTGCGAAATCAATAATCCTGCAAGAGCAATAATACCTCCGATTGCCCCCTGTAGCGTCAACACCTCATGTAAGAAAACTATACAAAACACCACCGTAGCAATTGGAATAACATATGAATATAAACTTGTTTTTACAGATCCCAATATTTTTACGGATCTATTCCAAATAATAAATCCTGTTGCTGACGCTATACATCCCATATAAAACACATTCAGATATACTTCTGGAATCAACAATTCTTGTACAGAAACATCTACTCCTGCATATAATACAATCGGAATCATTGTCAATAACCCATAAAAGAAAATTTTTCTGGTAACAATTATGATTGGATATTTTTCCAATTGCTTTACAAATACTGAATAGCTCCCCCATACTATAGATGCCAAAAGTGCCAAACCATTCCCTTTCAAACTTCCTTCAAACGTAATCTTACCATTAAAAATTACCAATGTAATTCCTAACATGGAAATAAAAAATCCTATCAAAAAATACTTTCCTGGTTTCATTTTTGTGATAGTAAACCCAAGAATCACTGTAAACATCGGAGATAAAGCATTGATAATACTAACATTTGAGGCTGCAGTATATAGTAATGCTATATTTTGAAAATAGAAGTACAATGTCACACCACATAGTCCACATAACACACATAGTAATTCTTCTTTTAATGAATTTAATTTCAAATGCTTTGGCAATATTATCCACAATGTAATATAGCCTATCAGGAATCGAAACAACAGAAGTTCCTCCGGCGATAACACATTTAAAGCTATTCTACTTGATACGGTTGCACTTCCCCATACTATGACACATGCTATACACTGTAAATGTCCGATTAATTTACTCTGCCTGACCATTTTTTACCCTTTGAACAAAATCATCATATTCCTGCAAACATTTACCATAGTCAGTGTCTTTATCAATAATTATCCCAAGTTCATCTTCTGTATCAAGCCTGGAAAGTAATTCATCTTTTTCTTTATGATTTGCAACTGGATTTACAGTCATTATAATCCCTTCCGCAACACTATCGAATTGATTAATCGGCATAGCTACACCCATTTCTCCGGGTGCACATTTTAAATATTTTCTTGCCCCCTCACACATTAGCGAAATATTTAGATCATTATTGAAGTATGGCTTTGATGTTAAGTCGGAACATGCAGCCTGGTTTCCTATTGTGCAGAGATGTTTCGGAACCCCAAACTTATATGCGTATCCCTGTAAAACACGCATAATCTGTACTGCTTCTGCCACAATAATTACTATATCCGCATTTTCCATGTATTGCAGCGGCCCCATTTCTACTCCATACACTTCATGTTGTAAATATTTCATCTCCTCCGTAATCTTTCTTGCTATAGAATGGCTTTCGTATAACCCGCAAACTGCATAACTGTTTCCTGTTACAACACTAATATCCGGTTTTTTTAGTCCAAGTGCATACGCACCATAGTCACAGAAAAAATTTTCTTTTGTAAGTTTGAAGTGAGAACCTTCCATTGCCCTCTTGACCATATTGCAATACGTTGTTCTTAAACCATATTCTTTAACTTCATTTTCATCGTACTGCTCTTTGTAGTGAATAAATTTCACCCCAATAATCTCACGTTCCAGCTTTAAAATCTTTTTGATTTTATTTACATTACTCGTTTTCATAGAACCTCCATGCAAAAATAAGAGGAAATTTTCATTTCCTCTTATACTTATTTGACAAAGCTATATTATTCTTCCACCCATGTATTCCAGAAGAATGGCTGACAATAATTTGCATATCCCTGAAGTTTTGCGTTTGTAGCATTCATACGACTGTAGTCAATCGTTTTTACATATGGAACATATTCCCAGAATGTATTATACCAATCCTGAACAAGTTTGTATCTTGCATCCTGATCAAGCTCTACTAACATTTTTGCAAAGATTTCGTCCATTTTCTTAGAATTTTCATCATCCCAGTTTGTGATCCATCCATTTGTTCCTACCCATGCACCCCAAACCTGTGGGTCAGCATTCCATACACTAAAATAAGTCAGATGAATTGCCCATCCTTCTTTCTGAGAACGTTTCTCCATAACTGTTGCACGATCATACAATTCAACTTCTACATTAAATCCAATCTTCTCTAACTGTGATCTTAAATCTTCAGCACCCTGGCTCTCTACGTTGTCATCTTTTCCCTGTACAATAACAACCGGTTCACCATTATAATCTGATTTTGCAAGATACTCTTTTGCCAGTTCTAAATCATTTTTAGCATAAACGCCTTCTCCAGCCTTTTCATCATACCAAACTGTAGATTTATCAAACAGACATCCATCAAGACTCCAGAAATTTTCATCACCAATCTGAGCAGTACCCAGTTCTTCAAGGTCAAGTCCGATTGCAACCGCTTTACGTGCATTCAAATCGTCAAACGGTGCAGCGCCACAGTTAAATGTCAACATACCTTCAACATCAGAATCCATAATTTGCGGAACTGTATTTTCAGAACTTTCAACCTGACTGTACTTATCCTGAGAAATTTCCTCAGCAAACATAAACTCTCCAGTCTCTAATCCAGATACACGTACAGATTCATCTGTTACAAACTGAATGTTAATCTCGTTTGCATATGCAACTCTTTCTCCTGCAAATCCTGAAGCTTCACCTTCAACCGGAACATAATCATCAAATTTTACCAGTTTCACACTTGCGTCCGGAACCCAGCTGTCAAATTTATATGGACCGGTTCCAATGTGTTCTTCCAGAACATCGTTACCATATTTTTCAATCAAAGATGCTGGTCTTACAACCATCTTCTGATTTGATGTAGGTGATGCAATAACGTTAAGGAATGGTGCATATACACTGTTCAATTTTACAGAAACAGTATAATCATCAACAACATCTACGCTATCCACATATTCACTGACAGAAATTCCCATCTCATTTACGGCAAACCATCTGTCAAAGGATGCTTTTACATCTTCTGCTTTCATTTCCGAACCATCATGAAAAAGCACACCTTCTCTTAAATGAAATACATATGTTTTACCATCGTTTTCAATGTCACATGATTTAGCCAAATGAGGCACTGC
>JBJEMB010000067.1:77686-83099 GCA_051879455.1 Lachnospiraceae bacterium | reverse complement strand
ACATTGTGTGACAGAAACGGCGCGATCTATGAAGGACGCGAGGCAGGCATGAATCCAGTGAAAGAAGAAATGGCAAAAATCACTAATCTTGAGAAAAAGGCAGGCACACTCGCAGAGATGCTTGTGGGGGCAGATGTGTTTATCGGTGTTTCCGCACCAGGTATGGTTACGACAGAGATGGTAAAAACTATGGCCAAAGATGCGATTGTATTTGCATGTGCGAACCCGACACCGGAGATTTTCCCGGATGAGGCAAAAGCGGGTGGAGCAAAAGTTGTGGCAACAGGACGCAGTGATTTCCCTAATCAGATTAATAATGTTCTTGCATTCCCGGGAATTTTCAGAGGAGCGTTCGACGTGCGTGCAAGAGACATCAATGATGAGATGAAACTTGCAGCAGCGAAGGCGTTGGCTGATTTTATTCCAGATGAGGAACTTGCAGCAGATTATATCATTCCGCCGGCATTTGCAGATGGAGTGGGAAAAGCTGTTGCGGCAGCTGTAGCAGAGGCAGCAGTAAGAACAGGTGTTGCCCGGATTACAGATTAGTTTTATATAAAGAAGTATTGTTCTCCTGAAGATATTTGCAGAAAGAAATCCCTGAAAAAATACTTTCCATAATGGGATACTTGTAGTATAATGGTACAAATGTTTCAAAATGGTCGGTTCAGACCAGCTATCCCACAAACGCAGGATGAATAAGAAAGGATTATATATATATGATGAGAGAGAAATACGAATCTCTGCCTCTTGCTACTTTGAAAGAATTAGCAAAGGCCAGGGGATTGAAAGGAATTTCTACAATCAAAAAAGCTGAGCTTGTGGAGCTTATGCTTCAGGAAGATGAAAAAGAAAAAAAGGAAAAACAGGAGACAGTTAAAGAGCTGTCGGCAAATACCGGGGATAAAGAGCTTCATGATATAGACAGACTGGACAGTGGTCAGACAGCACAGGGAATACTTGAAGTTATGCCGGATGGTTATGGGTTCATCAGAAGTGCCAATTATTTACCCGGCGATAATGATGTGTATGTTTCACCATCCCAGATACGCAAATTTAATCTCAAAACAGGTGATATCCTGGAAGGGAATACCAGGATTAAGACACAGCAGGAAAAGTTTAGCGCGCTTTTATATTTGACAAAAATTAATGGAATAGATCCTTTGAAAGCACTTCGCCGTGCTAATTTTGAGGATATGACTCCGATTTTTCCGAATGAACGTCTTCGGCTGGAGAGTGGGAGGACAAGCACGGCAATGCGTATTATGGACCTTTTGTCACCGATTGGAAAAGGTCAGCGTGGTATGATCGTATCTCCTCCGAAAGCAGGAAAGACTACGCTTCTTAAGCAGGTTGCGTTGTCAGTCCAGAAGAATAATCCGGAGATTCATCTCCTGATTTTATTAATTGATGAACGACCGGAGGAAGTAACAGATATTAAGGAATCTATTGAAGGAGAAAATGTAGAGGTGATTTATTCTACATTTGATGAGCTTCCGGAACATCATAAGAGAGTATCAGAGATGGTGATTGAGCGTGCAAAACGTCTTGTAGAGCACAAAAAGGATGTAATGATTCTTCTTGACAGTATTACAAGACTTGCAAGGGCATATAACCTTACAGTGCCTCCATCAGGAAGGACGCTTTCCGGTGGTCTTGATCCGGCTGCGCTTCATATGCCAAAGAGATTTTTCGGTGCGGCAAGGAATATGCGGGAAGGAGGAAGTCTTACTATTCTTGCAACCGCGTTGGTAGATACAGGAAGTAAGATGGATGACGTCGTATATGAAGAGTTCAAAGGCACCGGAAATATGGAGCTTGTATTAGATCGCAAGCTTTCTGAAAAGCGTATGTTTCCGGCAATTGATATCCCAAAATCGGGTACACGAAGAGAAGATCTTCTCCTTTCTCTGGAAGAGCAGGAAGCTGTTGATACAATGCGTCGTGCATTGAATGGACTTCGTGCGGAAGAGGCGGTTGATAATATCCTCAATATGTTTAGCAGAACAAAAAATAATGCAGAATTAATGCAATTAGTAAAAAAGACAAAAATAATCTAGACAAGACTATTGTTTTATGATACAATAACAAAGCTGTTTAGAAAACGAAATATTATCGCGAATGCGTAAATCTAATAAAGAAGAGGTGAAAATCATGAAAGAAGGAATCCATCCAGCATATCATCAGGCAACTGTAACTTGTAACTGTGGAAATACATTCGTAACTGGTTCTACAAGCGAAGATATCCACGTGGAAATCTGTTCCAAATGCCATCCGTTCTATACAGGCCAGCAGAAAGCAACTCAGGCTCGTGGTCGTGTTGATAAGTTCAATAAAAAATACGGAATGGACAAATAAGTTCACAAGTATCGGGTTGAGGTTTTATAATCTCAACCCTTTTTGACTTATGGGAAACTTTGAGTGTGAAAAGGAGTAAAATATGAAATCATCTAATATAGGAGGGCAGGCAGTCCTTGAGGGAATCATGATGAAGCATAAAGATGACTATGCAGTTGCCGTGAGAAAACCGGACGGAGAGATTTTCGTGAAAAAAGATGAATATCATGGTGTTGCAGGATGTGGACCTTTGTCAAAAATTCCATTTATCAGAGGCATTTTTAGTTTTATTGATTCTATGGTTCTTGGTATTAAGACGCTAACATACTCCGCAGAATTTTATGAGGATGAGGAAGAAGATAATAAAGAGATAGAAGTAGACACGGATAAAAAAGAAAAGCAGGAAAAGTTTCTTATGGCAGGAACAGTTGCTTTTTCTGTAATAGCAGCGGTGGCTATTTTTATGGTTCTGCCTTATTTCCTTTCTACATTATTAAAACCATTTATTACATCTTATACATGGCGTACTGTGATAGAGGGCTTTGTACGAATTGGGATTTTTATCATCTATGTGCTTTTAATATCGAGAATGGAGGATATAAAGCGTACTTTCATGTACCATGGGGCAGAGCATAAGTGCATTAACTGTATTGAACATGGACTTCCTCTCACGGTCGAAAATGTGAAGAAAAGTTCCAGGCAACATAAACGGTGCGGAACAAGTTTTCTGTTCTTTGTTTTGGCAATCAGTATTATTTTATTGCTTCTCATTCACGTCGAATCACCGGTTATGCGTGTGATTGTGAGGATTGCATTATTGCCCGTCATTGCCGGGATATCTTATGAGGTTCTTAAACTTGCTGGAAGAAGCGAGAATCCTATAGTGAATCTTCTCAGCAAACCAGGGCTTGCAATCCAAAAGCTGACAACCAAGGAACCGGATGAAAGCATGATAGAAGTGGCAATTCAAGCTGTAGAAGCGGTGTTTGACTGGAGAGCATATGAAGCAGAAAATTTTGACCATTCAGGAAATATATAAAAAAGGCGCAGAAAAATTAAAAGAAGCCGGCGTTATTGAGTATCAGCTGGATGCATGGTATCTATTAGAATATGTGACAGGCATCAGCAGAGCTATGTATTATGCGCGACCGGAAAGAGAACTCAGTGAAGAAAAAAAGAAGCAGTATGATCACTACATTTCGAAACGGTGTCAGAGAATCCCGCTCCAGCATATCACCGGAGAGCAGGAGTTTATGGGACTTAAGTTCCTTGTCAATGAACATGTGCTGATTCCGAGGCAGGATACGGAAATCCTTGTTGAAGAGACACTTAAAATATTGAAAGGCGGAGAAAGAATCCTTGATATGTGTACCGGTTCGGGATGTATCCTGTTAAGTCTTTTAAAACTGACAAAGGCAGATGGAGTATCTGGCATGGGCTCAGATGTGTCAGAAGAAGCTTTGAAAGTGGCGAAAGAAAATGCCAGAAAACTTTGTGTGAATGCAGAATTTGTGCAGGGAGACTTGTTTGAAAATATCTCCTTAGATCAGAAATTCGATCTTATTGTTTCTAATCCACCTTATATTCCTACCGATGTGATTGCAGGATTGCAGGATGAGGTAAAGCTTCATGATCCATATATAGCCCTTGACGGAAAGAAAGACGGTCTGTATTTTTACAGAAAGATTATTAAAGACAGTGTATATTATATAGAAAACAAAGGATGGCTGATGTTTGAAATTGGACATGATCAGGGAGAAGCGGTAAAATATCTCATGGAAGAAGCCGGATATGTTAATATTTGTGTGAAAAAGGATTTAGCGGCTCTTGACCGGGTGGTCATTGGCATGTACAATGAAGAATAGTTGTAGAATAAAAGTTATTAGGAGGAAGAAAGATGTTTGACAAATTAGAGGATTTGCTCATTCGTTTGGAGGAAATACTGAGCGAACTGCAGGAGCCGGATGTGGCAAATGATCAGAAGCGGTTCCGGAAGCTTATGAAAGAACAGAATGAACTGACCCCGATTGTAGAAGCATATAAAGAATATAAAGCATGTAAGCAGGCTATTGAAGACAGTCTTCAGATGTTGGATGAAGAAACTGATGAAGAGATGAGAGAGCTGGCAAAAGAAGAACTGAATGATGCCAAAGCAAGAGTGGAAGAACTGGAACATGAGTTAAAGATTCTTCTGCTTCCGAAAGATCCGAATGATGATAAGAATGTCATTGTGGAAATTCGCGCAGGCGCAGGCGGAGATGAAGCTGCTCTTTTCGCGGCAGAGATTTACCGGATGTATATTCATTATGCGGAAAGCAAGCGCTGGAAAGTTGAGCTTGTAGAGTGTGAAGAAATTGGTATTGGTGGTATGAAGAATGTCACATTTATGATTAACGGAAGCGGAGCTTATTCTGTGATGAAATATGAATCAGGTGTTCACCGTGTACAGAGAGTTCCGGAGACAGAGTCAGGAGGCCGTATTCATACATCTACGATTACAGTAGCTGTAATGCCTGAGGCAGAAGATGTGGATATTCAGATTGATGAGAAAGATATTCGAATTGATGTAATGCGTGCATCTGGAAACGGGGGACAGTGTGTCAATACTACAGATTCAGCGGTGCGATTGACTCATTATCCGACCGGAATAGTTATCTATAGCCAGACAGAAAAATCACAGCTTCAGAATAAAGATAAAGCATTTGCACTTCTTAGAGCAAAGCTTTATGATATGGAGTGTCAGAAGAGACATGATGCAGAGGCAGAGGCGAGAAAGAGTCAGATTGGAACAGGAGACCGTTCCGAGAAAATCCGTACTTACAATTTCCCACAGGGACGAGTGACAGATCATCGAATCGGATTGACGTTATATAAACTGGATAAGATTATGAATGGGGATATTCAGGAAATCATCGATGCCTGTATCGCAGCCGATCAGGCCGCAAAACTCGCAAATATGAACGAATAAGCTATGAGTGTGCCAGATAGTAAAAAAAGACAATGCAAGTTTACTTGCAATTGTCTTTTTTTGCTAGATGGTATAAGAATGCAAACGAACACCGAGATGAAGCAAAGC
>JBJEMB010000067.1:0-77586 GCA_051879455.1 Lachnospiraceae bacterium | reverse complement strand
CCGGTTTTTTCATTATAATAGGGAAATAATAAAAAGAAGGTATTGATTATGAGAGAAAAGCTTAAGAAATTATTCGCATATTACAAACCATATAAGAGACCGTTTTATAGTGATATGTTTTTTGCAATACTTGGGGCGGCTGTTACATTATTAATTCCTCTTATCGTGAGATACATTACAAATAGGGTGGTGTATTTTGAACCTGAAGAGGCAAAGCAGGCAATATTAGTTTTGGGTGTGGTTCTTATAGGATTAATTATTTTGGAAATATTCTGCAATTTTTACATAGCATATTATGGACATATCATGGGCGCAAAAATGGAAGCTGACATGAGACGGGATATTTTTGGTCATTATCAGAAACTTACATTTGCCTTTTTTGACAATCAGAAGGTGGGACATCTCCTGTCAAGGATTACAAGTGATCTGTTTGATATCAGTGAGCTTTTACATCACGGTCCGGAGGACTTAGTAATCTCGGTGATCAAGATGCTTGGTTCGTTTGTAATCTTGCGGTCTGTAAATGTAAAATTGGCACTTGTGATGTTTGCATTTGTTCCGGTTATGATTCTTTTTGCTTTTTATTTTAATGGAAAGATGAAAAAAGCATTTGTAAGTAACAGAGAAAAAATTGCCGATATCAATAGTCAGATTGAGGACAGTCTTGCAGGGATTCGTGTGGTAAAATCTTTCGCTAATGAGAAAGAGGAGATGAAAAAGTTCAAGATTGGAAATGATAATTTTGTGGATGCTAAGAGAATTAGCTATAAATATATGGGGATTTATAATTCGGGATTAGGTGCTATGACAACGCTTGTGACAGTTGCAGTAATCGTTTCGGGGGTGGCAATGATGCTCGCAGGAAGTGTTGAACTTACAGATCTTATCACATTTCTTCTGTATATCAATAATTTTACGGATCCTGTAAAGAAACTGGTGTCTTTTACGGAACAGTTCCAAAATGGTTATTCTGGATTTGAAAGATTTCTTGAAATTTTAGCAATAGCACCAGATATTGCTGACAGACCTGATGCAATAGAAATTGAACATGTACGGGGAGAGGTTGAGTTCAGAAATGTATCCTTTCAATATGAAGATACGAAGGAGCAGGTGTTAAAACATATTAATCTGAAAATCCCAGCCGGACAATATGTGGCACTGGTAGGCCCTTCTGGTGTAGGAAAGACAACGTTATTGAGTCTGATCCCCAGATTCTATGAGGTGACAGAGGGAAGTGTACTGGTGGACGGAATTGATGTCAGGGATATGAAACTTGAAAGTTTAAGAAATCATATTGGTATTGTGCAGCAGGAGGTTTATCTGTTTGCCGGAACCGTGATGGATAATATCCGTTACGGGAAGCCAGAAGCTACAGATGAAGAGGTAATAAGAGCGTCAAAAAATGCGAATGCTCATGATTTTATTATGAGTTTCCCTAATGGATATGATACCGATATCGGACAAAGAGGTGTAAAGCTTTCCGGTGGACAGAAACAGAGACTGTCAATTGCGAGAGTATTTTTGAAAAATCCTCCGATTCTCATCTTCGATGAGGCTACCTCTGCTTTGGATAATGAAAGTGAGAAGATTGTTCAAAATTCATTGGAAAATCTTGCAAAGAACCGGACAACTTTCGTGATTGCCCACAGACTTACTACAATTTGTAATGCAAAAAAGATTCTTGTCCTTACAGAAGATGGAATTGCAGAGCAGGGAACGCATAAGGAGCTTTTGGAAAAGAAGGGGATTTATGAATCGCTGTATCATATGCATTTCTAGCATTTTTCATAAAAGGATTGAGGTATTTTTATGTTGACGAATACATGTTCTTGTAAGATTTTGTTTGAAGTGTTATACTTTAACGGAAAAAAGTGACATAGATGAAAAAGAGAAAAGGAAAACTATGGAAGAAATAATATTTAAACGTGCGGAACTGGAAGATAAAGAAATTATTTCGCATTATTTTGAACATCATACCAGTAGAAGCTGTGAGAGAACCTTTGTAAATGTATTTTTATGGTCCAGAAAATATCCTGTAAAGTGGGCTTTAATAGAGAATACATTAGTGTTTAAAAGTGAAGATGAGACCCATCTGTCGTTCGCATTTCCTGCAGGAGAGGACGAGAATATAAAAAAAACATTAGAAATCATGAAAGAATATAGTGAGGAAAGAGGGTATCCTTTTACTCTGTACAATGTAACTCCAGACAATTTCAGAAAACTGGAGGAGTGGTATCCGGACAGATTTGAGATTGAATATGACAGGGATTCTGCCGACTATGTATATGAATCCGAAAAGCTTGCTACATTGTCAGGGAAAAAACTTCACGGAAAGAGAAATCATATTAATAAATTCAAGGCTTTATATGAAGACCGATGGAGTTATGAGACAATGACAAAAGAGAATCTGGAAGAATGTTTTCAGATGGCACTTGCATGGCGTAATGAGAATGGCTGTGATGAAGATGAGGAAAAAAATGCAGAAATGTGCGTGACCCTTAATTCGCTCAGATTGTTCGAGGAGCTTGGCCTTACCGGTGGTGTGTTAAAGATTGATGGAAAGGTTGTAGCGTTTACGATCGGTGAACCAGTCTGCTCAGATACTTTTGTTGTGCACATTGAAAAAGCGTATGCTGATATCCAGGGAGCATATCCGATGATCAATCAGCAGTTTGTAGAACATGAATGCAGGGCTTACAAATATATTAATCGTGAAGAAGATACTGGTGCAGAGGGATTAAGAAAGGCAAAACTGTCCTACCGACCGGCATTTATGGTCGAAAAAGGTGATGTAAAAGAAAAAAATAATATATGATAAGGAGATTAAGAAAATGATTGCAGAAAAGATGAAAAACATGGTGGCAAATAGTTCTGCTATTCGAGCAATGTTTGAAGAAGGAAACCGATTGGCTAAAATTTACGGAGCTGAGAACGTATTCGATTTCAGTCTTGGAAATCCAAATGTTCCGGCACCGGAAGCTGTAAAGAAGGCAATTATTGAACTTTTGAATGAGGAAGATCCGATTGTGCTTCATGGATATACGAACAGTAATTGCGGATATGCAGATGTAAGAGAAGCAGTAGCGGCTTCTTTGAACGAACGTTTTGATACTCATTTTGAGGGAAAGAATATTGTGATGACTGTCGGAGCTGCAGGAGGTCTTAATGTTATATTGAAATCATTGATTAATCCGGGAGACGAAGTTATTGCGTTTGCACCGTATTTTGGGGAATACCGCTCCTATACGAATAACTATGATGGTGTACTTGTGGAAATTTCGCCGAATACTGTGGATTTTCAGCCAAAACTTGATGAATTTGAGAAGAAAATCACGCCAAAAACAAAGGCAGTTATTGTGAATACACCTAATAACCCAACTGGTGTTGTATATTCTGAAGACACAATCAAAAAACTGGCTGCGATTATGGAAGCGAAACAAAAAGAATATGGTACGGATATTTTCCTTATTTCTGATGAACCATATCGTGAGCTTGTGTATGGAGATGTAGAGGTACCATATCTGACAAAATATTACTCTAACACGGTGGTTGGATATTCTTATAGTAAGTCATTATCTCTTCCGGGTGAAAGAATCGGATATCTTGTGATTCCGGATGAAGTGAAAGACAGTGAGGAAGTCCTTGCAGCTGCAAATGTTGCTACACGTATTCTGGGATTTGTCAATGCGCCAACATTGCAGCAGAAGATTGTGGCAAAATGTCTGAATGAAAAGACAGATATCTCTTACTATGACAGGAATAGAGAAACATTGTACAATGGCCTGAAGGAGTGTGGATTTGAATGTATCAAACCTGAAGGTGCGTTCTATCTCTTCGTGAAATCTCCGATTGCAGATGAGAAGGAATTTTGTGCTACAGCAAAAAAATATAATATCTTAATTGTACCAGGCAGTTCTTTTGCTTGTCCTGGCTATGTTCGACTTGCATATTGTGTATCTTATGAGACGATTGTCAATTCACTTCCGAAGTTTAAAGAACTTGCGAAGGAGTACCAGTAAAAATGAAAGAATTTGAAAAAAATATTCGCAAAGTAGAGCCTTACGTGCCTGGAGAACAGCCACAGAATAAAGTTATAAAATTAAATACAAATGAAAATCCTTATCCACCGGCACCGGGAGTAATAAAGGCGTTGGAGAGTATGGATGCTGACAGGTTACGTCTTTATCCGGATCCGACAGCCGGAATGCTTGTGCGAGAATTGGCAGATTATTACAATGTAGGAGAGGATCAGGTTTTTGTCGGTGTTGGCTCAGATGATGTACTGTCTATGTGCTTTCTTACATTTTTTAATTCAAATAAACCGATATTTTTTCCGGATATCACATACTCTTTTTATAAGGTATGGGCAGATCTTTACAGGATTCCGTACGAGACCTGTAAACTGGACGAGGATTTCCGGATTATAAAGGAGGATTATTTCAGAGAGAACGGAGGAGTCATTTTTCCAAATCCGAATGCTCCGACGGGACTTTATGAGAGCCTTGATGATGTAGAGGATATTATTGCGCACAATCGGGATGTGGTTGTTATTATCGATGAGGCTTATGTAGATTTCGCGGGCAGATCTGCAATGGAACTGATTGATAAATATGAGAACCTTATTGTTGTCCAGACATTTTCCAAGGCGCGTTCTATGGCAGGTATGAGAATTGGATATGCAATCAGCAATCCGCTTTTGATTAAATATCTGAATGATGCAAAATATTCTTTTAATTCTTATACTATGAATCAGACTTCGCTGATCTGTGGGGTTGAGGCAGTGAAGGATAAGGAATACTTTGAGGAAGGAGTCCGTAAAATTGTAGAAACCAGAGAATGGGCAAAAGAGGAACTTAAAAAACGAGGCTTTGTCTGCCTGGATTCGAAATCCAATTTTATTTTTGCAACACATCCGAACTATGATGCAAAGGAGTTGTTTGAATCGCTGAAAGCAAATGGAATCTATGTGCGGTTCTGGGGGAGCGAACGTATTGAACAATATCTTCGGATTACGGTTGGAACACCGGAAGAAATGAAAGTTTTATTTGATTTTTTGGATAGTTATATGGCATAAATTATATAATAATTATATTAAGGGAGAATTCTATGACAGAAACATTAGTACAGGGTATCATTGACGCATTAGGTGGCAGTGTCGGAAAAGAGGCAATTGTATTTATTATATCCATGATTCCGATTCTTGAACTTAGGGGAGCTCTTTTAGTTGCAGGACCTCTTCTCGGAGTACCGGCTTCTACAGCTATTCCACTAAGCGTAATTGGAAATATCATTCCGGTGCCGTTTATTTTGTTGCTGATCACACCGATATTTAACTGGATGAAGGCGACAAAAAGGCTGAAGCCAATTGTTGACAAACTGGAAACGAAAGCGATGAGTAAAAGTGACAAGATTGAAAAGTATGAATTTTGGGGTTTAGTACTGTTTGTCGGAATCCCGCTTCCGGGAACAGGAGCCTGGACTGGCTCTTTGATTGCAGCGCTTCTTGGAATTAAGTTTAAGAAGGCGTTTCCGGCAGTGATTTTAGGTATCTGCCTGGCTACTGTGATTATGACATTTATTTCGTATGGGCTTTTAGGTGGAATTCACTTGCTGGGATAAATGAAAGATTACTTTAAAATGATTTTGGTTTGTGGTAGAATATTAACAGAGTGATGAATTACGATAAAAAGGAGAGAATGCTATGAAGAAAACGTATGATGTTACAGCATTAGGCGAGATATTAATTGATTTCACCATGAATGGACAGAGCGAGCAGGGAAATAATATTTTTGAGGCATGTCCAGGAGGAGCAGTTGATAATGCACTGGCGATGCTGAGTAAACTGGGAAGAAAGACAGCGTTTATCGGAAAAGTGGGAAAAGACCAGTTTGGACGTCTTTTGAAAGAAACATTGGAGGAAGCAGGGATTGATGCAAAAGGTCTGGCAGTGGATGAACAGGTGAATACCACACTTGCATTTGTACATACTTTCCCAGATGGAGATCGTGAGTTTTCCTTCTATCGTAAACCAGGGGCTGATATGATGCTTCGAGAAGATGAAGTAGATTATGAACTGATTCGTCAGAGCAAAGTATTTCACCTTGGTACACTTTCTATGACAGATGAACCAGCTAAAAGTGCGACTAAAAAAGCTCTTGAAGTGGCAAAAGAGGCAGGATGTATCATAACTTTTGACCCGAATCTGAGAGAGCCACTCTGGAAGGATCTGGATGATGCAAAAGAGGCTATGCGGTATGTGTTCCAGTATTGTGATATGCTGAAGATTTCTGATAATGAAATTCAGTTTATTTCAGGAAAAGAAGATTATGATGAGGGAATCAGATATCTTCAGGAGACATATAACATTCCGGTTATTTTCCTTACCATGGGAAAGGATGGAAGTCGTGCTTACTACAAAGATCTTCGGGTAGAGAGAAAAGGTTTTACAGTTAAAGCTATTGAGACAACAGGTGCCGGAGATACATTTTGTGCAAATGCGATTAATGGTATTTTAAAATATGGTATTGATAATTTGAATGAAGAAAACCTTGCAGATATCCTGACTTATGCTAATGCAGGTGCTGCACTTATTACATTGAAAAAGGGTGCACTTCGTTCTATGCCGACACCAGAGCAGATTGAGCAGTTAATTAAAGAGCAGGAAGTATAACAATGGGAATGAGAATTAACAAGGAACTTCCATCACCGATGGAGTTGAAAAAGGAGTACCCTTTATCAGATAAACTTATAGCTATGAAAGCGCAGAGGGATAAGGAGATTCGAGATGTATTTTGTGGAAATTCAGACAAGTTTCTTGTGATTGTAGGTCCATGTTCGGCAGATAATGAAGAGGCGGTGTGCGAATATGTAAACCGCCTCTCAAGAATTAATGAGCAGGTTTCAGAGAAACTGATTCTGATTCCGAGAATCTATACAAATAAACCCAGAACTACGGGAGAAGGATATAAAGGAATGCTTCATCAGCCGGATCCGGATAAGGCGCCTGATCTGTATGCTGGAATTCTTGCAATCCGAAAGATGCATTTGCGTGCGATGGAAGAGAGTGGTTTGACAGCGGCTGATGAAATGCTCTATCCTGAAAACAGAAGTTATCTGGATGATGTTTTATCTTACGAAGCAATTGGGGCAAGATCGGTGGAAAATCAACAGCATAGGCTGACCGCAAGTGGAATGGATATTCCGGTTGGTATGAAAAACCCTACCAGTGGAGATCTGTCAGTAATGCTTAATTCTGTAATAGCTGCGCAGATGGGGCATCGTTTTATTTATCGTGGAATGGATGTGACCACAGAAGGAAATGAACTGGCGCATGTGATTTTAAGAGGTGGTGTTGACAAGTACGGTACTTGTATTCCAAACTATCATTATGAAGACTGTGTAAGACTTCTTGATTTATATGAAAAAAAGAATCTTAAGAATCCGGCTGCGATTATTGATGCAAATCATTCTAATTCAAACAAGGCTTTTAAAGAACAGATTCGTATTGTCAGTGAAGTATTGCATAGTAGAAGACATCACAGGGGACTTCAGTCTTTGATAAAAGGTGTTATGATAGAAAGTTACCTGAAAGAAGGAAGACAGAACATCTGTGAAGATATGGAGTTTGGAAGATCCATTACAGATCCCTGTCTGGGATGGGAAGATACAGAAGAATTAATCAAAAGAATTGCAGAGGAGTGTTGATTTTTGTAATTTTAATTTTTTGTGTCACGTAACTCAAGAAGGTGAATGTATTCAAAGAGGCTTTTCTTGGAATTCGAGGAAAGCTTTCTGTATTTTGCGATTAGTTTCTTTTCGTCTTCAGAATGGATGGCGCAACGAGAACTGTCGACACTGATTGTTTCGTCATCCAGAAGATAATCAACAGTTACATGAAACAGATTAGCAAGTGACGTCAGCTTTTCATGAGAAGGTTGGCGGCTCTTTGTCTCATAACCTGCAACAGTGGAACGGGCAACATTCAGATAGTCTGCAACATATTGCTGTGTCATTTTGTTTTCTTGGCGAAGTGCCTTAAGCTTTTTTGAAAAAGACATAATCGATTGTCCCCCTTTCCTATATCTGATATGTCTTATTGTAGCAAGTGTTGAGATAAAGAACATTAAATGTGTCGATTTTTAACTTTTCATACGCCTTATGTTCCGAAAAGAGACAATATTTTTAAAGGAAGTGAGTCGAAATGAGACAAGAAAGATTTAAGATGGAAAGGGAAGGACTGGTAGAAGAAGGACAAGAAGTCGAAATCAGTGAACGAAGTGCAGTGACCGGTCAGTATACATATCTTGTCGAACCATCTATTGCTATGTCCGGAATTTACAGAACCGGAGACAGAATTAAAGCCAGAAAAGGTGTTATAAAAAAGATTGAGAAGACAGAAAAAGGATTTTATCTGGTTGTGGAAATGGAAAACTAGTTTATGTATGCCCGTTGACACAAGAAGAAAAAATACATATACTATAAACAGAATATGATGAGAGGACAAACGGTCTATGATTATATCAAGAAACGATGAAGAAAAAAGAAGCAGAATATGGAGAGTGACAACACTGGTGTCATCGGTTCTGATTGTGCTAATAGCGGTTTATCTGTTGACAAAACTTTTTACAACGAATCCTTTGGAGGGGGATTGGGAAGACGAAGATGGTAGTTTTGTTATGACGATTGAGTCTAATGGGACGATGTCTGTGAATATATTGGAGCCTGAGGAAGTTGAAAAAGTAGATGTTCCAATGAATTATGCGCTGGATAAGGATGCAAAGACGATCTCTATTCATGTGAATGAAGAAGAGTTAGAGAAGATATCAGAAGAATCAGGTGGAAGTTTCACCCATGATATGTTAAAGAATGCCATAAGTCCTGTTGTGACAACATTTGATTATAGTGTTGAAAATAATGAACTTATATTAACAGAACGGGAGTATGGGGAACAGATGATTTTTATGAAAAAGTAAAATTAACAGATATCCCTCTATTTGTCATCGGAAATAACGGTGGTAATAGAGGGATTTTCCATTTGTATATTATGATCAATAATGAGAATAAGAGAGGTGTCAACTATGTTCAGAGAGAAGACCAGGGAAATTAAAATAGGAAATGTTACAATTGGTGGAGGCAATCCAGTTGCTATTCAATCGATGACAAATACAAAAACAGAGGATGTAAATGCAACGGTAGCACAGATTTTAGAGTTGGAAAAAGCAGGATGTGAAATTATTCGTTGTGCAGTGCCGACAATGGAGGCAGCAAAAGCATTATCAGAAATAAAAAGACAGATAAATATTCCTTTGGTCGCAGATATTCATTTTGATTATAGACTGGCAATTGCAGCGATTGAGAATGGAGCAGATAAGATTCGTATCAATCCGGGAAATATTGGTGATGAAGATCGGGTAAGGGCTGTCGTTGATAAGGCAAAAGAGTATCATGTCCCAATACGCGTTGGGGTAAACAGTGGATCTTTGGAAAAAGATCTGGTGGAAAAATATGGTGGAGTGACGGCAGAAGGATTGGTGGAGAGTGCACTTGATAAAGTGAAGATGATTGAAAAAATGGGATATGATCAGTTGGTCGTCAGTATTAAATCTTCAGATGTGATGATGTGTGTAGAGGCTCATGAAAAAATTGCAAAAGTCTGTCCGTATCCACTCCATGTAGGAATTACTGAGTCGGGAACGGTATGGGCAGGAAATATTAAATCTTCTATCGGGCTTGGACTCATTCTCAGTCAGGGAATCGGTGACACGATTCGTGTATCTTTAACGGGGGCCCCTGTAGAAGAGATAAAATCTGCAAAGATGATTTTAAAAACACTGGGACTCAGAAAAGGTGGTATCGAAGTCGTGTCCTGTCCAACTTGCGGACGCACGAAGATAGATCTGATTGGACTTGCAAATAAAGTAGAAGAGATGGTAGCTGATATCCCTCTGGATATTAAAGTGGCTGTTATGGGGTGCGTTGTAAATGGACCTGGAGAGGCAAAAGAGGCGGATATAGGAATCGCAGGAGGAGTCGGAGAAGGACTTCTGATCAAAAAAGGCGAGATTGTAAAAAAGGTAAAGGAAGATGAACTTTTAGATACATTGAGACAGGAGTTACTTAACTGGAATGAGTAAGACATTTTTTGAAGTGTTTCCGACATTAAAGGTAGATCAGAATATTGAAACGATGTTCCAAGGCGTAGAAGTCACGAAAGTAGCGACAAACTCAAATCGTGACTTTATTCGTGTACATATTTTGAGTTCACATCTTTTGGAAAAAGAAATGGTGTGTGAGATACAGAGCAATTTGAAAGCACAGCTATTTAAAAAAACAGGGATATCTGTGGAAATCGTGGAAAAATATGAGTTGTCCAAACAATATACACCTGAAAATCTGATGAATGAATACAGAGACAGTTTTTTATATGAATTAGGCGAAAGAAGTGTTATTGAAAGAAATATGTTAAATGAAGCAGAATATTCTTTCGAGGAAGGTAATATTCTTTGTCTGAGTCTGGCAGACAGCATAGTAGCACAGGGAAAAAAAGAGTCTCTTGTGGACTATTTAAGAAGTGTGTATAAAGAAAGATTCGGAATGGAAGTTGACGTCCGGGTTGTTTATAAAAAACCTAAGGAGAGTAAACTGAAATTTAATGAGTTAAAACTTCAACAGGAAGTGAATGAAATCCTGAAAAATAATGCAGCGTTACATGATAATTTAAGTGAAAAAGCCGATGACAGGGCGGAGGAAATATCTGATAAGAAGACCAAAGAAAAGGAAAAGAAGCCTGTACTTACACAAAATGAGGCAGAAAACAAAGAAGTTAAGAAATCTTTCCAGAATTACAAAAAACGCGATTCATACAGCTCTGTAAAACGTTCGGATGATCCGAATCTAATTTATGGACGGGATTTTGATGATGCTCCAATTGAACTCAGGCAGGTTGTGACGGAAATGGGTGAAATCACTTTCCGTGGAAAGGTAATCAGCTTTGATACCCGTGAGATCCGTAATGAAAAAACAATCATCATGTTTGCGGTTACAGATTTTACAGATACGATTATGGTAAAGATGTTTGTGAGAAATGACCAGCTTCCGGGCATTCTGGCAGAAGTAAAAAAAGGAGCATTTCTTAAGATCAAAGGAGTCACGACTATTGACAAATTTGACAGGGAGCTGACGATCGGTTCCGTGTTTGGGATACGGAAAATACCAGATTTTACTGAATCCAGGCAGGATACTGCACCAGAAAAAAGAGTAGAACTCCATTGTCATACGAAAATGAGTGACATGGATGGCGTGTCGAATGTGGAAGCCATTTTAAAACGAGCTCATGACTGGGGACATAAAGCAATTGCAATTACGGATCATGGAGTTGTTCAGGGATTTACTGAAGCAAATCATTATATGCAGGGACTTGACAAATCAGATCCTTTTAAAGTGATTTATGGTGTGGAAGGGTATCTGGTGGATGATCTTCAGGATGTGGCTGTGAATTCTAAGGGACAGCTTCTCTCAGATACATATGTTGTATTCGATCTTGAAACTACAGGCTTTAGTTCAATTAAAGATAAAATTATTGAAATAGGTGCTGTAAAAGTAGAAAATGGGAAGATCACAGATAGATTCAGTACTTTTGTGAATCCTAAAATACCGATTCCTTTCGAGATTACAAAACTAACCAGTATTACAGATGAAATGGTAATGAAAGCTCCTGATATAGAAACAGTCTTGCCGGATTTTCTTGCATTTGTAGGAAATGCGGCACTGGTTGCACACAATGCAGCATTTGACGTGGGATTTATAGAGCAAAATTGCAGATATCAGGATATAACACCAGATTTCACATCTGTTGATACGGTTGCAATGGCAAGGATCCTGCTTCCGACATTGGCAAAATATAAGCTGAATGTGGTGGCAAATGCGCTTCATATTTCTCTGGAAAATCACCACCGGGCAGTAGATGATGCGGGAGCAACCGCGGAAATTTTCGTGAAATTTGTGGAGATGCTCTATGAGAGAGGAATTTATGATCTGACAAAGTTGAATCATTTTGGAGCGCAGAGCAAAGATATGGTAAAAAAGCTTCCCTCTTATCATGTGATTATTCTGGCAAAAAATCAGGTTGGTAGGACGAATCTTTATACATTGGTGTCAAAATCCCATCTTGATTATTTTGCGCGTCAGCCCAGAATCCCGAAAAGTGAACTATCTAAACATCGTGAAGGATTGATTGTAGGGAGTGCCTGTGAGGCAGGAGAGCTTTATCAGGCGATTTTAAATGATAAATCTGAAGAACGGATTTCAAAAATTGTAAATTTTTATGATTATCTGGAGATACAGCCCCTCGGAAATAACCAGTTTATGATTGAAAGTCCTAGAATTACAAAAGTCCAGAGTGAAGAAGATCTGCGTGGTATTAACAGGCAGATTGTCCGGTTGGGGGAGCGTTTCAATAAACCTGTTGTGGCCACATGTGATGTACATTTTCTTGATCCGGAAGATGAAGTATACAGAAGAATCATTATGGCTGGAAAAGGGTTTACCGATGCAGATAATCAGGCGCCTTTATTCCTGCATACGACAGAGGAAATGTTAGAGGAGTTTGAATATCTTGGATCAGAAAAAGCAAGAGAAATCGTGATAGAAAATCCAAACAATATTGCTGACATGATTGAGAGGATTTCTCCGGTTCGCCCAGATAAGTGTCCTCCTGTTATCCCGGATTCGGATAAGCAGCTTAGAGAAATCTGTTATCGAAAGGCACACAGTATGTATGGGGAGGATCTCCCTGAAATTGTTACAGAGCGTCTTGAAAGAGAGCTGAATTCCATCATTTCAAATGGATTTGCCGTTATGTATATAATTGCACAGAAATTAGTGTGGAAATCGGTTGAGGATGGGTATCTGGTTGGTTCCCGTGGTTCGGTAGGTTCCTCTTTCGTGGCAACTATGGCTGGAATTACAGAGGTTAATCCGCTGAGTCCTCATTATTATTGCAAAAAATGTCATTATAGCGATTTTACTTCTGAGGAAGTGCGCGCTTACGCAGGAGGATGCGGATGGGACATGCCGGATAAAAGATGTCCGGTGTGTGGTGAAATGCTTGTGAAAGATGGATTTGATATTCCGTTTGAAACGTTCCTTGGATTTAAAGGAAATAAAGAGCCTGATATCGATCTTAATTTTTCGGGCGATTACCAGAGTAATGCCCATAAATATACAGAAGTTATCTTTGGTGCCGGTCAGACATATCGCGCGGGCACTATTGGAACACTGGCAGATAAGACAGCATTTGGTTATGTGAAAAACTATTACGAAGAACGAGGACAAGGAAAACGTAATTGTGAGATTGACCGTATTGTTCAGGGATGCACCGGAATTAGAAGAAGTACCGGACAGCATCCGGGGGGAATTATTGTTCTTCCTTTGGGAGAAGATATCAATACTTTTACTCCAGTTCAGCATCCGGCAAATGATATGACTACTGACATAGTAACGACGCATTTTGATTATCATTCTATTGACCATAACCTTTTGAAGCTTGATATTCTGGGACATGATGATCCTACGATGATAAAGACTCTGGAGGAATACATCAGTTCTTCGGCTATGGACAATGAATATAATGAAACAGATAATCGATTTGATGCGACTAAGATCCCACTGGACGATAAAAATGTTATGGCATTATTTCATGGAACAGAAGTCCTTGGAATTACTCCTGATGATATAGGAGGATGTCCGGTAGGATGTCTTGGAATTCCAGAGTTCGGGACGGATTTTGTTATTCAGATGGTGGTAGATACAAAACCTCAGTCACTTTCGGATCTGATCCGTATTTCTGGTCTGTCCCATGGAACAGATGTGTGGTTAAATAATGCTCAGGAATTGATCAAGAGTGGGAAAGCAACGATTTCTACGGCTATTTGTACTCGAGATGATATCATGACATATTTAATTAATAAAGGTATGGATAGTGAAGAATCTTTTACTATTATGGAACGAGTCCGTAAAGGTACTGTTGCAAAGGGAAAATGTAAAGAATGGCCACAATTTAAGGAAGACATGAAAAATAACGGTGTCCCTGACTGGTATATCTGGTCTTGTGAGAAGATCAAATATATGTTCCCGAAAGCACATGCGGCGGCATATGTTATGATGGCATACCGGATTGCATATTGCAAGATTAATTATCCGCTTGCCTATTATGGGGCGTATTTTGGAATACGAGCAGATGCATTTTCCTATGAAATTATGTGTCAGGGAAAAGAAAAGCTGCAGTATTATATTGATGATTATAATCGACGCTCTGCTACACTTACACAAAAGGAACAGGCGACTCTCAAAGATATGCATATTGTACAGGAAATGTATGCAAGGGGATTAGAATTTGAACCACTGGATATTTACAGAGCACAAGCCACAAAGTTTTTGATTATCAATGGAAAGCTGATGCCTCCATTTTCCAGTATTGACGGAATGGGAGAAAAAGCGGCGGAGGCAGTGGCAGAAGCCGCTAAAGATGGACCATATCTTTCAAAGGATGATTTCAGACAGAGAACAAAGGCGAGTAAGACGGTTGTTGATTATATGGCAGATCTTGGACTTCTCGGCGATCTGCCTGAATCGAATCAGTTGTCATTATTTGATCTTTAAAATGCAAGAAGAAAGAAGATATGTATTATGAATATAAAAAAACAATATAAAGGAATTCTTTATATCATATTATCGGCATTTTGTTTTGCGCTTATGAATATGTTTGTACGTATGGCGGGGGATTTGCCATCAATACAGAAAAGCTTTTTCCGTAATTTTGTTGCGGCAATTTTCGCATGTGTGATTCTTATAAAAGATCGCATCCCGTTTCGGTGTCAGAAGAAAAATCTTTTATATTTAATCTTACGTGCAGGATTTGGAACCATTGGAATTCTCTGCAATTTTTATGCAGTTGATCATCTGGTTCTCTCAGATGCTTCTATGCTAAATAAAATGTCTCCATTTTTTGCGGTACTGTTTAGTTTTCTGATTTTAAAGGAGAAAGTGACACCTGCACAGGCTTTTTTGGTGGCAGGAGCATTTTTAGGTAGTATGTTTGTCGTAAAACCAACATTTGCCAATATGGATATATTTCCTTCTCTTATCGGTTTGATGGGAGGAATCTGTGCAGGAGCGGCATATACGATGGTGAGAAAATTAGGGGAAAACGGAGAAAGGGGGCCTTTTATTGTATTTTTCTTTTCCTGTTTCTCTTGTATTGTGACACTGCCATGGCTGATTTTTGACTATCATCCTATGAGTAGTATGCAGATTTTAATCCTTCTCTTAGCCGGGCTTGCGGCAGCAGGAGGACAGTTTTCCATTACTGCAGCCTATTGTTATGCACCGGCAAGGGAAATCTCTGTGTATGACTATTCGCAGATTATCTTTTCGGCGATATTGGGATTTGTGGTATTCGGACAACTTCCGGATTTTCTGAGCTGGATTGGCTATGGGATTATCAGCATAATGGCAGTGTTGATGTTTCTGTATAATAAAAGAAAGGACGAGTAATGAAAAAGTCACAGATTACTTTCTGGTGCCATGAAGTGATACGTTCGCAGGCTCCGGAAAAAGGATTTTATATTGATGCAACCATGGGAAAAGGAAATGATACGTTATTTTTGTGTGAGCTTGCAAAGGAAGATGGGAAGGTTCTCGCTTTTGACATTCAGAAAGAAGCGCTCGAGCAGACAGAGGCACTCTTAAAAGAACATGCTGTGTATGAGAGAGCAGAGCTTATTTTAGATGGACATGAAAATATGGATCGTTATGCCAATGCGCAGTCTGCAGATGTCATCTGCTTTAATTTTGGATATTTGCCGAGAGGAGATCATCGAATTGCTACATCAAAAGAAACAAGTATTGAGGGCGTGAAGAAAGGACTTCAGATTCTGAAGCATGGAGGAATGATGAGTCTGTGCATTTACAGTGGCGGTGATACGGGTTTTGAGGAAAAAGAAGCGTTGCTTACATTTCTGAAAAGCCTGTCGCCAAAAGAGTATACAGTGATCATAAATGAATATTGGAACCGTGGGAATCATCCGCCAGTGCCGGTGTTTGTGTTTAAAGAGTAAGAAATGGAAATCAAGGCATGGAAAAGAGGGAGGAAATGAGATGAGGAGAAAAGAACGAGAGGTAATGGATATGGAAGAAATCCGTCAGACCCTTGACGGGTTTAAAGTGTGCAGACTTGGGCTTGTGGATGATGGAAAGCCATATATTGTGCCGATGAATATGGCATATGATCTGGATGATGGGAAGCTTTCCATCTATTTTCACTGTGCAAAAGAAGGAAGAAAGGTTGACATGATTCGCAAAAATCCAAAAGTTGGATTTGAGATGGATCAGGAGATTGGACTGGTAGAAGGCAATACTCCGTGCCAGTATAGTTACAGATATGCCAGTGTGATTGGAACGGGCACTGTAAAAATCGTGGAAGAAGAACAGGAAAAGGTGTCGGCACTTACGAAAATTATGAAGCATCAGACTGGAAAGGATTTTACAGAATTTGCAGAAGATCCAAAGCTTCTTTCTGCGGTCTGTATTCTCAGAGTGGATGCAGAAGAGTATACATGTAAGAAAAACAGATAAAAGGCGCATTGCTTCGGCAAAACGCCAAATTAATGCTTTAAATTGACGAAGTGTTGTGCTATACTACTAAAAGGATACTGAGCGTAATGGCGAGGTATACATACGAAAGGATGGAAAAGAACGAAATGGCAGAGAATAAAAAAGTGATTATGCTCGGTAATGAAGCGATTGCCAGAGGTGCTTATGAAGCCGGAGTAAAGGTTTCAGCAGCATATCCGGGTACTCCGAGCACTGAGATAAGTGAATATCTGGTACAGTATAAAGATGATCTGTATTGCGAGTGGTCTCCAAACGAGAAAGTGGCAACTGAAGTGGCAGTTGGAGCTTCACTGGCAGGAACAAGAGCGATGGCATGTATGAAACATGTTGGATTTAATGTGGCAGCAGACCCCGCATACAGTGTATCTTACATGGGAGTGAACGGTGGACTTGTAATT
Organism: Lachnospiraceae bacterium; assembly: GCA_051879455.1. Classification (GTDB taxonomy): domain Bacteria; phylum Bacillota; class Clostridia; order Lachnospirales; family Lachnospiraceae; genus MD308. The sequence goes on along the minus strand of JBJEMB010000067.1, from coordinate 60,517 downwards.
GTAGTTGCGGATGATCCGGGACTTTACAGCTCTCAGAATGAGCAGGATACAAGAATGGTAGCGCGTGCTGCGCAGCTTCCGGTTCTGGAGCCTTCTGACAGTGCTGAGGCAAAAGAGTTTATGAAAATGGCATTCGAATTGAGCGAGAAGTTTGACAGACCATTTGTATATCGTACAACTACAAGGCTGGCACATTCTCAGGGAATTGTGGAATTAGAAGAAAGACAGAATATTCCTGACAAAGAGTATGTGAAAGATATCAGAAAAACGGTTATGATGCCGGGGAATGCGAAGCTCCGTCATATTGAGATTGAAAAACGCAATAATGAGCTAGCAGAGGCTGCAAACACATTGCCTTTGAATAGGGTTGAGATGAATGATAGAAAGATTGGTGTTATTACAAGCGGAATTCCGTACCAGTATGTGAAAGAAGCTTTACCAAATGCATCTGTCTTAAAATTAGGCATGGTAAATCCGTTGCCGAGAAAGCTGATTGAAGATTTTGCTTCGCAGGTAGAGACTTTGTATATTGTGGAAGAGCTTGATCCTGTGATTGAAGAACAGGTGAAATCCTGGGGGATTAAAGCTATTGGAAAAGAGATTTTTACTGTACAGGGTGAATACAGTGCCAATATGTTAAGAACAGCTATTGGAGGGGAAAATCTTGGACTTGCGGCTCCGGCTAAAGCACCTGGAAGACCGCCGATTCTCTGCCCGGGATGCCCGCACAGAAGTGTGTATTATGTACTTAACAAATTAAAGCTGCATGCAGCCGGCGATATCGGATGTTATACGTTGGGAGCGGTGGCACCACTTAGTGTTGTTGATACGACGATGTGTATGGGTTCCAGTATCTCTACTCTTCACGGAATGGAGAAGGCAAAAGGCAAAGAATATATTAAAAACTGGGTTGCAGTGATCGGAGATTCTACATTTTTACATACAGGTGTGAATTCCCTGATGAATATGATGTACAACAAAGCAACAGGAACTGTTTTAATTCTTGATAATTCTACAACAGGAATGACAGGGCATCAGGATCATGCGGCTACTGGTAAGACACTTCAGGGAGAGCCGACATATGCTATTGATATTCCGGCACTTTGCAGAGCTCTCGGTGTTAAGAACGTAATTGAGATCAATGCATTTGATATTGTAAATCTGGAAAAGACAATTAAAGAAGAAGTTGCAAAAGATGAAGTATCTGTCATTATCACAAAAACACCTTGTGTTCTGTTAAGTAAGGCAAAGAAACCGCTTTACATCGCGCATGAGGATAAATGTAAGAAATGTGGTATGTGTATGAAACCAGGATGTCCGGCTATGACAAAGAATGCTGATGGAAGCGTACACATTGATGATACTATGTGTACAGGATGTGGACTGTGCGAAAAGTTATGTAAATTTGGCGCAATAGAATTAGTTAAGGAGGGTGACAGATAATGGCAACAAAAAATATTATGATCGTCGGAGTCGGTGGTCAGGGAACGCTCCTTACCAGCAGAATTTTAGGAGGACTTGCAATTCTCGGCGGATATGACGTGAAACTTTCGGAAGTTCACGGTATGGCGCAGAGGGGCGGAAGCGTTGTGACATTTGTCCGTTATGGAGAAGAGGTGGCAGAGCCCATCGTAGAAGAGGGACAGGCAGATGTGATCATTGCTTTTGAGAGACTGGAAGCATTAAGATATGCTCATTTTCTGAAAAAAGACGGTGCGCTTATCGTCAATGACTGGAGAATTGATCCGATGCCGGTTGTGATTGGTGCTGTAGAGTATCCGGAAGGAATCATCGAAACCTTGAGCAAGGATCACAAAGTCTATACTGTAGATGCAACAGAAGAATCTAAAAAACTTGGAAACCCGAGAATTTTCAATCTGATTGTACTCGGAGTTGCGGCACAGCATATGGATTTTACAAAAGAGCAGTGGTATGAAGTGATTGAAAAGACGGTTCCTCCAAAGACAATTGAGATTAATAAGAAGGCCTTTGACGTGGGATATAATCTTTAGGAAAGGCATTCTAAAAAATACATAATAAAAAGGAGTGGGAAAATGGCTAAAATAGCATTAGCAGATTGGAAAGAACAGATCAGAACCCCGGAAATTGAGTGCATGAGCAGAGATGAGATGCGTGCACTTCAGAGTGAGCGCCTTGTAAAACAGGTAAAGAATGTGTATGACCATGTTGCATTTTATCGTAAAAAAATGGACGATATGGGAATACTTCCAGGGGATATTAAGGGAATCGAAGATATTAATAAGCTTCCTTTTACAACAAAAGAGGATTTGAGAGACAATTATCCATTTGGTCTTTTAGCAGTTCCGCAGGAGAAGATTGCAAGAGTACAGGGGACATCCGGAACAACCGGAAAGCTTACACTTGCATCATATACACAGAAAGACGTAGACGTGTGGGGAGAATGTGTGGCAAGAGGTCTAACAATGGCAGGTCTTACGGCAGCAGACCGTCTCCATGTATGTTACGGGTATGGACTTTTCACTGGTGGTATGGGACTGGATCTTGGTGCAAGAGCGCTCGGAGCAATGGCAATTCCAATGTCCTCCGGTAATACAAAACGTCAGCTTATGTGTATGGAAGATTTCGGTGCAACTGCATTTGCATGTACACCATCTTACGCATTGTATCTTGCAGAGGCTGCTCAGGAGGCAGGAGTTGTAGACCGACTTCAGTTAAAAGCAGGTATTAACGGAGCTGAGCCATGGACAGACGAGATGCGTAAACAGATTGAAGATGGACTCAATGTAAACAGTTTTGATATTTACGGATTATGTGAGATTACAGGTCCGGGTGTTGCAATGGATTGTATCCATCATAAAGGACTTCATGTATATGAGGATTATTTCTATCCGGAAGTTTTGAGTCCGGCAGATCAGACTGCATGCGCAGATGGTGAGACAGGAGAACTTGTATTTACAACACTTGCAAAAGAAGGTATGCCACTTCTTCGTTACCGTACAAAAGACCTTACAAGTATTGATCACAGTCCTTGCGAATGTGGAAGAACATTGCCGAGAATTCAGAAGTTTACCGGTCGTACAGACGATATGAAAGTTATCCGTGGTGTCAATGTATTCCCGACACAGGTTGAGGCAGCACTTCTTTCTATGGGTGGTGGAGTTGCACCGCATTACATGCTGATCGTTGACCGTGAGAATAATCTGGATGTACTTACAGTTATGGTAGAAGTTGATGAAAAATATTTCTCAGATGAGATCCGTAAGCTGGATGAGCTTAAGAATAGAGTAGCCGCAGTTCTGAAACAGGCACTTGGTGTATCTGTCAGAGTAAAACTGGTAGAGCCAAAGACTATTCAGAGAAGCGAAGGAAAAGCAAAACGTGTGATTGATAACAGAGGTTTATAAAAGGGAGGTATACCATGGGCGTTAGTAATACAATTCAGCAGTTGTCAGTATTTTTGGAAAACAGAGAAGGACGTCTGGACGAGGTATTAAAGGTTCTGGCACAGGAAGATGTGAATATTGTAGCACTCAGTCTGGCAGATACATCCGATTACGGAATGCTCCGTATGATCGTATCTGATCCTCATAAGGGACGTATGGCACTTAAGAATGCAGGGATTACTGCCATGCTTACAGATGTAGTTGCACTTCGTGTACCACATGCTACAGGATCTCTTTGCAAAGCTATGCATCAGATTGTTGAGGGCGAAGTGAATATTGAATATATGTATGCATTTGCAAATGGAAGCGATGCTGCGGCAGTGTTAAAGAGCGATGATCCGGCGAGAGTTGTAGATATTTTAAAGGGCAGCGGATTTGATGTTTATTCTGCAGATGAAGCATATCGTGCAAATCAGTAGAATGAAAAGGGGAATCAGATGGGCGAATCGATTAATAAGATGGCAGATATCCAGGAAGTAATGGCAAAAATCAGAAATCATACAGAACTATATGCTGTGATGTCTATGTGCACACATATGCCATTTGTGTATTGTAATCCGGAAAGCTATGACGACGAGGTGTTTGTTTACTTTGACAGAAATGAAGCACAACAGGGTACAAAATGTCTTCTGGAACAGAAGAATCCGATTCAGCTTGCAAAAGTAGATGTAAAGGACAGGCTGGCGTTTTTTACCAGTCTGTATCCGATGGGAGTAAATGCAGTTTCAGTAAACCAGGGTCTCCCAGATCAGATAACTTTTCAATTGAATGAGTTAATACGAAGACAGGATGAAACTCAGATGCCAAAAGGACAAATCAGAGTTGAAAATCCGGAACTGCATCTGACATCTCTGTATTTTTCTCAGGAATTAAAAAAGGGTCCAAGGCATGAGAAAGGATTGTCTGAGGAACTGAATGCTTTAAATGAAGAATTGATCGCACATTTTAAGCGGGGAAAATATATTGTTGCTGTAGAAGAAGAAAAGAAAATCCCGGTTTTACAAAAAGATGGCATGTCTTATCAGCCATTATTTACTGATTTAAGAGAATTCCAGAAGTTTAATAAAGATAAAAAATTTGGAGCTATGGTTGTTGAATATGAAAATATTGTCAAACTATTTGCTCCAAAAACAGAAGGAGTTGTGCTCAATCCGTTCGGAGTGGATATTGTACTTAAGATTGCACATTAATGATGCATATTAAAAAGGTGTTTGTTAAGCTATAGTTCGGCTTGACAAACACCTTTTATGACGTCATCGTATTCTGATATTACTTTTAAATATTTAAATCAAGTTATTGGTTATATAATTGTTTATATATAAAAAAGGTACATCGAAAATTTGATTGACATTTCAGGTAATTAGAGTTTTGTTACGTTTACTGCCTGAGGTCCTTTTGCGCCTTCAGTTACGTCATACTCTACTGCCTGACCCTCTTCCAGGGACTTGAAACCTTCCATGTTAAGCCCTGAGTAGTGTACGAATACATCGTTGCCAGCTTCGTCAGAGATAAAGCCGTAACCTTTTTGGTTGTTAAACCATTTAACTGTACCTTTCATTATGATACCCTCCATAAAATAATAATTGTATATCCGATAAAACGGGATAATACTTAATCCACCCTATCATACATGAAATCAAAAGTCAATGGTTTTGGCAATTTTTTGGTATCTTTTGGCATTCGTCTGGGAGCAAATAGCTTGACTAAAGTATAGGGAAAGTGTAAAGTATAATTGCAGAAAAAATTAAAGGGAATGAAATACAATATGATTACATTAACCGGTAAAAAAGTTTCCGAGGGAATAGCAATCGGAAAACTTTCATTTTATAAAAGAGATATTAAAGATGTTCGCCATATTTATGTAAAAGACGTTGAAAAGGAGATTTTGCGGCTTCAGAAATCAAAAGAAAGAGCAATGTTTGAGTTAAAAGAATTGTACGAGATTTCTGTTCGCGAAGTCGGAGAAGCAAATGCGGCGATTTTTGAAGTACAGCAGGAGATATTGGCAAATGAAGACCTTTCAAATAAAGTAAACAGTATTATTCTGGAAGAAAAACTGAATGCAGAATATGCAGTGAAAACTGCCGCAGAGGAATATTTGAAATCTGGAGCAGACAAAGGGCATGAAGCGGATATCAGAGATGTCGCTACACGCCTCATTCGAATTCTTTCCAGATGTTGGAAAGACAAACTTCTGGCTGATGAACCGTTTGTCATGGCAACGGGAGAATTATATCCGAGCGAAGCAGTACAGCTTGATAAGTCCAAAGTACTTGGATTTATTACAAAGTATGGAACGATTAATTCTCATACAGCTGTGATTGCCCGCACAAAAGGGATTCCTTCAGTAATCGGATTAGGTGAATCACTGAAAAAAGATTATGAAGGAAAGACGATTATTGTAGATGGTTATGAAGGTAAAGTCTATATTGAACCGGATTATACAATGCTTACAAAAATGAAGCAGCGTCAGGATGAAAAACAGGTACATATCAGCAATCTGGAACGTTTAAAAGGAAAAGAGAATATTACACAGAGTGGACAAAAGATTGATGTCTGTGCGAATATCGGTTCCAGAGAGGATATCGAGCGTGTCATTCGAAGCGATGCAGGTGGTATTGGTTTGTTCCGCAGTGAATTTCTATTTATGGAAAGTGGAAATAAAGTGCCAACAGAAGAGCAACAGTTTCAAGTATATAAACTTGCTGCAGAATCTATGGGTATGAAAAGGGTTGTTATTCGTACTGCGGATTTAGGAGGCGATAAACGGGCAGAATTTCTGGATATGAGTAAAGAGAAAAATCCTGCGATGGGACTTAGAGGAATTCGCATTTCTCTGGAAAAGGAAGAATTATTCAAAACACAGCTTCGTGCAATCTTACGTGCATCTGTGTATGGAAATATTCAGATTATGTTCCCAATGATAACTACTGTAGAAGAAGTGATAGAAGCGAAAGCTTGTCTTGAAAATGTTAAGAAAGAGTTAAAGGCAGAAAAAGTATCTTTTGATGAAAATATAAAAATCGGAGTAATGATTGAAACTCCGGCAGCAGTCATGCTCAGTGGGGAGTTGGCAAGAGAAGTGGATTTTTTCAGCATTGGTACAAATGATCTTACACAATTTACTCTTGGAATGGATCGGGAAAATGAAGCAGTTATGAGCCACTATGATACGCATCACCCTGCACTTCTTAAAATGATCCGAATCGTGACAAATAATGTACATCTGGAAGGAAAGACAATTAGTGTCTGCGGAGATTTGGCAGGAGATTTGTCTATGACAGAGTATTTTATTCAGATAGGAATTGATGAACTGTCAGTTGTGCCTGATCAGGTACTTGGTCTGAGAAAAAAGATACGTGAGATTCAGTAATTATACATAATGAATTACAATTAAACAGGTAATTAATATTAACAGACCCGTTTACTTTACGGGTCTGTTTTGATAAAATAAATGTGTTGTTTATGATTGAGAGTTTTATAAGGAGGAAAAAAATGTTGGAAAAGTTTTTTAAGCTGAAAGAAAATGGTACAGATGTAAAAACAGAAGTTCTTGCCGGAATTACCACATTTATGACAATGGCTTACATTCTTGCTGTTAATCCAAGCATACTTGCAGCAACAGGAATGGATCAGGGAGCTGTATTTACAGCAACGGCTCTTGCGTCATTGATTGGTACATTGTTTATGGCAATTTTTGCAAATTATCCATTTGCCCTGGCACCGGGTATGGGATTAAATGCATATTTTGCGTATACTGTAGTTCTTGGTATGGGTTATAAGTGGGAAGTGGCCCTTACTGCAGTATTTATAGAAGGTATTATTTTTATTATTTTGTCGCTGACGAATGTAAGAGAGGCTATTTTTAATGCGATTCCAATGAACCTTAAATCTGCTGTCAGTGTGGGTATTGGTCTTTTCATTGCGTTTATCGGTCTTCAGAATGCAAATATTGTAATAGGAGGAGCGACATTAGTAGAGTTGTTCTCTATTGACGGATATAATCAGGTGAATGGCGTGGAAGCTTCCTTCAGTGATGCTGGTATTACAGTACTTCTTGCAGTCATAGGTGTGATTATTACTGCTATACTTGTGGTTAAGAATGTTAAGGGAAATATTCTCTGGGGTATTTTGATTACCTGGATCCTTGGAATTGTCTGCCAGATTTCAGGTATCTATGTTCCTAATGCTGAACTTGGATTTTATGGTCTTCTTCCTGATTTCAGTTCAGGATTGTCAGTGCCGAGTATCGCGCCAGTGTTTGGAAAACTTGATTTTTCTGGCATTTTCTCAGCAAACTTTATTGTAGTTATTTTTGCATTCCTTTTTGTAGATATGTTTGATACAATCGGGACTTTGATCGGTGTTTCTTCAAAAGCAGACATGCTCGATGAGAATGGAAAGCTTCCGAACATTCGTGGAGCGCTTCTTGCAGATGCAGTTGCAACAACAGCAGGAGCAGTTCTGGGAACAACAACAACAACTACATTCGTAGAAAGTGCGTCTGGTGTATCAGAAGGTGGAAGAACTGGTCTTACATCTGTAACAACAGCAATTTTATTTGGACTTTCTTTGTTCCTGTCACCGATTTTCCTTGCAATTCCTTCATTTGCAACGGCACCGGCCCTGATTGTGGTTGGTTTCTTCATGCTGACTAATGTTGTAAACATTGATTTCCAAGATGTTTCAGAAGCTCTTCCGTGCTATATCTGTATTGTGGCTATGCCTTTCTTCTATAGTATCTCCGAAGGTATTGCAATGGGAGTTATTTCATATGTAGTATTGAATCTTGTTACAGGAAAGTTTAAAGAAAAGAAGATCAGTGCACTTATGTATGTGCTGGCAATTTTGTTTGTTTTAAAATATTTGTTCCTGTAAAGTAAGGAATTATTGAGAAAAAGGGGGTGGATGAAAGTCCGCTCCCTTTTATCTTGAGTTCCTATATGATCTCAGTTATAATTTAAAGTAGATAAACTTTCGATTATCATTCGTTGGCTTTCTTGTGGGGGAAAACAGTGTCAGAAGGAGGTTGCTATGAAAAAAGATTATAAGGAAATACCTGTAGTAAAGCAGATTTCACAGGCAAAAGAAGTTGGCTGGATCAATCCGGAGAAAATACTATGGAAAGATGCAAAAGAAAAACTTGAAGTGAGCAGTAAGGACATAGATGATGCACAGAAAAGGCTGGAACGTTTTGCGCCATTTATTATGAAATGTTTTCCGGAAACTGTAGAAAAACAGGGAATTATTGAATCGGCATTGACGCCAATTCCAAAGATGCAGAAATGTCTGGAAGAAACATATAAGGTAAAAATCGGAGGAAGGCTTTTGTTGAAGCAGGATAGTCATCTGGCAGTGGCAGGTTCTATAAAGGCAAGAGGCGGAATTTACGAAGTACTGAAGCATACAGAAGAACTGGCCCTGAATGCTGGCCTGATTAAGTTAGATGATGATTATTCTTGTCTGGCAGATGAAAAATGCAGAAAATTTTTTGAACAATATACGATTCAGGTTGGATCTACCGGAAATCTGGGATTAAGTATAGGAATTGCAAGCGCTGCAATAGGATATCAGGTAATTGTTCATATGTCTTCGGATGCGAAGCATTGGAAAAAAGATATGCTTAGAAGCCATGGAGTCCAGGTCGTAGAATATGAATCTGATTATAGTGAAGCTGTTAAACAGGGAAGAAAAGATTCAGATAAAAATCCTAAAAGTTATTTTGTAGATGATGAGAATTCAAAAAATCTATTTTTAGGATATGCAGTAGCGGCAGGACGTCTCAAGAAACAGCTGGATGAGCAGGAAATTTATATAGATAACGATCACCCATTGTTTGTATATATTCCGTGTGGAGTAGGAGGAGCACCTGGTGGGGTGACATTTGGGTTAAAACAAATCTGGGGAGATAATGTACATGTGTTTTTTGTAGAACCAACACAGGCACCATGCATGATTCTTGGAATGGCAACAGGACTTCACAATGATATTTGTGTACAGGATGTAGGACTTACAGGACTGACACATGCTGACGGACTTGCGGTCGGAAGACCTTCAGGATTTGTGGGTAAGGTGATGGAGCCATTGCTTTCCGGTGAATTTACAGTGGAAGACAGATGGCTGTATGAATATATGAGGACATTGTGGAATACTGAAAATATTTTTATTGAACCAAGTTCCTGTGCGACATTTGAAGGACCACTTAAGTTATCAGAATATGATGAGACGAGAAAATATCTTGAAAAAGAGAACCTGTTAGATAAAATGGAGTCGGCAGTTCACATTGCCTGGGCAACAGGAGGATGTCTTGTGCCGGAAGAGATCAGGAATGAATATAGAAATACATATTTATAAGATGATGAAGGATTGAGTTTATGAATTTGTTAACCATGGAACATATAACGAAAGCATATACAGACCGTGTACTTCTCAATGACATTGGATTTAGTATTAATGAAAGCGAAAAGATCGGTGTAATTGGGGTCAATGGCATGGGAAAGTCTACGCTTCTAAAGATAGCCGCAGGGGTGGAAGAGTGTGATTCGGGAAAAATCAGTATGGGGAATCAAATCAAGGTTTGTTATCTTCCGCAGACTCCTGAATTTAAGAAAGAGGCAACGGTATTGTCGGCAGCAATTGAAGGTAACGTTGATGAACTGAATCGATGGACGATTGAAGCAGAGGCAAAGTCCATGTTAAATCAATTAGGATTCAGAGATTATGATGAATCGGTATCACATATGTCAGGAGGACAGAAAAAAAGGATTGCACTTGTGAATGCTTTGCTTACATCAGCAGACATTTTGATTCTGGATGAGCCGACAAACCATTTGGATAATGAAATGTCCGGATGGCTCGAAGAATACTTAATTGCTTTTCGAGGGGCGATTCTTATGGTGACCCATGACCGGTATTTCCTTGATCGTGTGGTAAATCGAATTGTAGAAGTAGATAAAGGGAAATTATATAGTTATCCGGGAAGTTATTCGGAATTTGTAAAATTAAAAGAAGAACGTCAGAATATGGAGCTGGCAACAGAGAGAAAAAGGAAAAGTATGCTTCGTACAGAACTCGAATGGCTCAGTCGTGGTGCGAGAGCCAGGAGTACTAAACAGAAAGCACATATTGACCGGATTAAGGCAATGCAGGAGATAGAAGATATTCAGGCAGAAAAAAGAGTGGAACTGGACTCTGTTGCATCAAGGATGGGTAAAAAGACAATTGAACTTATGAATATTTCAAAGTCCTATGATGGTAGATGTCTGATAAACGATTATAATTATATATTTCTGAAAAATGACAGGATTGGTATTATTGGTCCCAATGGGTGTGGGAAAAGCACTCTTTTAAAAATAATTTATGGTGCGATAGAGCCGGATGAAGGAAGTATAGAGATCGGTCAGACAATCAGGATAGGATATTTTTCACAGGAAAATGAATATATGGATGAATCAGTGAAAGTCATAGATTATATTAAAGAAGTGGGAGAATATATTACGACTTCTGATGGGAAAATCACTGCTTCACAGATGCTTGAGAGATTTCTGTTTGACGGCGCTATGCAATGGTCAAAGATTGAAAAACTATCCGGAGGCGAAAAAAGAAGGCTTTATCTGTTACGCGTATTGATGGGGTCGCCTAACGTGCTGATCCTGGATGAGCCGACGAACGATTTGGATATTCAGACATTGACTATACTTGAAGATTATCTGGATGGTTTTGATGGAATTATTATTATTGTATCTCATGATAGATATTTTCTTGATCGGACTGTAAGAAGGATCTTTTCTTTTGAAAGTGGAGGAGTGATTCGGCAGTTTGAAGGCGGATATTCAGATTATCTTCTGAAAAAAGAAATTGAAGCTTTAGATGCAGAAGAAAATACAGGGAAAAATTGTTCTGCTAAGCTGACCGATCTGAAAAAAGATTCAAGAGATAATATGAAATCATGCTTAAAAGACGATGCAAAAAATACCTGGAAGAATCGTGAGAAGAAACTTAGATTTACGTTTAAAGAACAGAAAGAGTTTGAGACAATTGATGATGATATTGCTGCTTTGGAAGAAAAAATAGAAATAATAGACAAAGATATTTCTGATAATGCGACGAATTCCATGAAGTTGGGAGAACTTGTAAAAGAAAAAGAGGAAACAGAAAAAGTACTGGAAGAGAAGATGGAACGTTGGGTATATTTGAATGATCTAAATGAGCGTATTGAAAACTCAAAATAAAAGGGGATTAATAGGAGGTAGATTATTATGTGGACAAGAGAACAGTTGAAAAGTAATGCAAAAATAAATTTTAAAAGGAATTACTGGCCTTGTGTAGGAGTAGGATTTATTGTTATGCTTATATCGTCTGGCGGTGCGACAAGCGGAGTTAGAAATGGTGTTGATTACGTTCAGCAATCAGATGGAACAGTATCATCAGGAATTAGTTTTTTTGATATGCATTCCGGAATTGTTATGGCACTGGCAGCAGTTGGGGTTATGTTTGGGATTCTTGGAATTTTGTTCACAATTTTCGTCGGGAATGTCCTTCGGATTGGGGCAGACAGATTTTTTATTCAGAATCGTTCTGATGTTCCAGGAGTGGGAACAGTATTGGACGGATTCCGCTCTGGACATTATGGCAATATTGTAGTTATAATGCTGCTTAAAGATATTTTTACGACGCTGTGGACAATGTTGTTTGTTGTTCCAGGGATTATCAAAGGCCTTGAATACCTTATGATACCATATATTCTGGCAGAAAATCCGGGAATGGATAGAAAAGAAGCATTTATGATCAGTAAAAGAATGATGGATGGAGAAAAATGGAATGCTTTTGTGCTGGAGTTATCCTTTATTGGATGGTATCTGGTATCTGCAATTACTTGTGGACTTGCAGGGATTTTTTATGTTACTCCATATGTTGAAGCAACGATGACAGAACTTTATGCGTACAATAAAGGAAAAGCTTATCAGGAAGGCTATATCCGTTAAGGATAGGATAAATTAGTTCATTGCTGGTGCTCAGAAGGAACGCAATAAAGTTTTTTGAAAAAAATCTTACGTTAAAAAAATTTGCGTGATATAATAAATGTTAGAAAGGGATTGTGTCGGCAAAAGAGAACTTCATAGATGTTATACCAGATAAAGCTGGCGTGCGGTCTATAAGCGGGAATAATGCTTGGATTGTACGCCTTTTCTATATTGTATTTATCCGTCCGTGTCCTTTTTAAAAGATAGATTGTATCATTTATGGTGAAACAAAAGTCGGAGAATCAACAGGAGGTAAATATGTTCAGGATTGGAGATCAAGTGGCACATTATAAGGAGGGTGTCTGCGAAGTAACGAATATAGGAAGACTTGATATGAGATGTTCTGACAGAAAGAAAGAGTACTATACATTGCGGCCATTGTACGATGAGGGAGGAACTCTTTATGTACCAGTGGGAAGTGAAGAAAAGCAGTTAAGAAAGGTAATGTCAAATGATGAGGCTAGTAAACTGATTGAAGAAATGCCTGATATTGAGATACTGCGTGTCGGTGATGAAAAGCGGAGAGAAGGTGTATACCGGGATGCATTGTTTAAGAATCAGTATAGATTATGGGTCTCACTGATTAAGACATCTTATTTTAGAAAAAGGGAACGTATTTCTGAAGGGAAAAAAGTAATTAATGTAGATGACAGATATTTAAATTGTGCAGAAAGATTTTTGTATGGAGAATTAGCGGTTGCACTGGGAATATCAAAAGAAAAGGTACGGGAATATATAACTGATAAGATTCAGGTTGATAAAGTAAATTAATGTATTGATAACTAATTTTGTGTTTCATGGAGAAAAATATCTTATATTGTGCTATAATAGCGAAATAAGTCGCTTTGGAAAAAAGTGTAATTTTTAGACGATATTAGCGAGGAAAAGTACATGAAAAATTCAGCACTGTTTTTTGATATTGATGGAACACTTACAAGTAATCATACAGGGATTATTCAGAAAAGTGCATTGGATGCGATTGCAAAAGCGAGAGAAAATGGTCATCTTGCGTTTATTAATACAGGAAGAACAATCTGCAGTATTCAGCCGGAAATTAGAAAATTAGACTTAGATGGTTTTCTGTGTGGATGTGGAACATATCTTTTATTTCAGAATGAGCTAATCTTTCAGTATTCCATAAATCGCAAGAGAGGGGAAGATATCATTAAAAAGATGAGTTCCTGTAAAATAGATGCTGTTTTGGAGGCAGTAGATGATCTTTATTTTACGACGGATTCTTCCAGGTTTGAAGGAATTGAGCGAATGCGTAAGATGTACGGAAAGATGGGGTTGGGACATAAAAAGATTTCTATAGAAATGAAGGGTGTGTTTGATAAACTTTTTGTGTTTACTGATCAGTTCAGTGACGTACAGGGATTTTTTACTGATATTAGAAAAGATATGGATATCATTGACAGGGAACGGGGACGTTATGAAATTGTTCCAAAAGGATTTTCTAAAGCAACGGCAATTGATTTTGTGAGACGGAAATTTGGAATAGACATGGATCGGATTTATGTGTTCGGAGACAGTGCAAATGATCTTTCTATGTTTGAATATGCAAAACACACAGTTGCTGTGGGCGAACATTCTGAGGCGTTAGATCCATATACAGAATTTGTTACAAAAAGAGTTGAGGAAGACGGCATAGCGTTTGCAATCAAAAAATATGGATTAATATAGGGGTTGGGCTTATTATGAGGACGGGGAGAGTTCCCCGTCCTTAATTAGATATCTTTTTGTGATAGATGCGTCTATTGGGTCTGGGCCTGTTCAGCGAATTTTGTAGTTACAAGTTTTTCGTAAGGAGCCCGGTTTACAAGTTCTCCAGCTTCTTCAAGAATATCCTGAAGCAGTTCAAAACTTTCTTTTTCAAATACTAGATTATCTTTCCATGTATCTTGTTCATAATAGCGTGTCACAATAGTAGTAATTGTATCCTGGTCTGTTTCTTTAAATTGAGGAGCAATTACAGAAGCAATTTCCTGTGGTGTATGCGATTGCACATAGTCCATACCTTTTTGAAGAGCATTTACAAAACCATGGATGATTTTGGGGTTCTTTTCAATATAGCTCTGTTTTGCGGAAAATGCAGTGTACGGTACATAACCGCTGTCGGTACCAAGAGATGCGACAACATAGCCGTCTCCTTCTTTTTCTAAGGACGTAGCAGACGGTTCAAATTCAACACTAAAGTCGCCCTGACCGCCCGAAAATGCGGCAGCAGTAGATCCGAAATCAATACTCTGATCAATATTTAAATCTTTTTGGGGATCAATACCATTTTTCTTTAGAATGTATTCAAATACCATTTCAGGCATACCACCTTTTCGTCCTCCAAGAACATTTTTCCCTTTCAAATCCTCCCACTTGAAATTTGGCATTTTTTCACGTGCCACAAGAAAATTTCCGGCACGTTGTGTAAGCTGGGCAAAATTGACAACATAGTCATTTGCTCCTTCGTTGTAGGTATAAATGGATGCTTCGGAACCCATAAAACCAATATCAGCGCTGCCAGAAAGAACAGCAGTCATGGTTTTATCGGCTCCGAATCCTGTTACAAGTGTCAGATCAATTCCCTCATCTTTAAAATAGCCTTCTTCAATTGCTACATACATGGGGGCATAAAAGATAGAGTGAGCTACTTCATTAAGAATCACAGGAGTTGCTTTTCCAGAGCTTTCTTTTGTATTATTCTCTGTGGCTTCTGTATTGCTGTTATCTGATGATGAAGCATTATCATCAGATGTTGAGCAGGCGAGTAAGGCAGTTAAAGACAGAACAGCAATGAGCAAGATGGATAAAATTTTCTTTTTCATAAAGTCCTCCTTAATCATTATAACGGTATATAATATGTGTAAAAGAGGAAAGATGTGAAAAGGTTAATGAATAGATTATTTGATGTTTTTAATGTTCAATATTTGGAATAGACATAAAAAGAAGCAGATAACGGGAGTCGAACCCGCCTTTCCAGCTTGGGAAGCTAGCGTTCTACCGATGAACCATATCTGCATGCGAGTATTATAGCACTTATGTGTCAGGATGTGCAATGATAACTTTATGCAAATTGTGATACCTTAATTTTCGAATACAGAAATAAAATCTTTCTGTATTACATGGATAGAGAGAGGCTTTATTGCAAATACTATATGGCAAAATTAACCAGATATATTTTGGAGAGTAAGAATGAAGAGAAGTTTATGGTATCTTATAAGTGGTGCATGTATCGGAATTATGATGATGTGTTTGTTTCAGGTAGGTAAAGATGAGCATGCAGCCTAATAAAATCTTAATATTTCCTCGCTTGGCTTTCAAACTATTGTATGTTATGATTTGTTCAAAAGTACAAGTGGAGTTATACAATTATGAATAAAAAGAGAAAAATATATATTTTGTCCTTTATTGTTTTGGTTGTGATAGGAAGTGCTTTTTTGGCAGGTAAGTTTGTCACATCAAAGGGAAATAAGGAGCCAAAATCATATGAGGCTGGCATCATAGAGGGAAATCACTATAAAAGTAAATGGATTGGTTTACAGCTTGAAGTTCCACAGGAGTTTCACATGTATACAAGAGAAGAGCTGGATCAGAGAATGAAGGAAGCAGAAGAGGAAGAAAAGAACCTGATTATGGATATGTGTGCTTCTTCAAATGATATGGGCTCTATTACAATTAATGTTGAAAACTGTGGCAAGTCTGTATCGAATACAGAAGAATATCTTCAATCTAAGCGTAAAGAGATGCTTGAAAATAACGGGGAAGTCATGAAGTTTAAAGCGGATGGAACTATCTCGAATGAGACGATTGCAGGACAAAAATATAATCGTCTAAAAATGGAATATACATTAGATGATCTGGAGTTTTGTACTGAGATATATGTAAGGATGATTGAGGACAGTGTTGTGGTGATTCAGATTGATTATGATCCGGCAAAAAAATCAGATCGTGATTTATTATTTCAATCATTTCAAGAGTTTTAAATTTTGGAAGAGGAAGGAGTATTCTCCGACCTCTTCTTTTCACTCCAAAGAAGACTTCTTTTATATTACAAAAAGAAAGAGAGGAATGTTTTGTGAAGTTTTTTCATCTATCTGATTTACATATAGGAAAGCAGCTACATCATTATAATTTGAAAGAAGATCAGATTGCTATATTAGAAGAAATTGTTCAATTTGCCAGAGAAATGCATCCAGATGCAATACTGATTGCCGGAGACATCTATGACAAATCAGTGCCATCAGCGGAAGCTATAAAGATTTTTGATGATTTTCTTACACAATTGTCCAGAATCAGACCGGAAATACCGATTTTAATTATTAGCGGAAATCATGATAATGCGCAAAGGCTTCAATATGCCTCGGGGATTTTAAAGAATCATCACATTTATCTGGTGGGAAATGTACCACGTACAAAAGAGGAACATATAGAAAAAATTGTATTGACGGATGAATACGGCGATATTGATATCTACATGCTTCCATTCTTTAAACCGTCCTATGTCAGTGGGATTTTTGATGATATGTCAGATTCTTACAGCGATGTAATGAGGCAACTGATAGATAGAGAAGAGATAGACTTTAAAAATCGGAGAAATATACTGATGTCTCATCAATTTTATGTTGGGAAAAGAGAGCCGGATACTTGTGACTCTGAGTCTGTTTGTGTTGGTGGAATCGACCATATAGATGTATCTTGTGTGGAGTCATTTGATTATGTTGCGCTTGGACATCTGCATGGCAGACAATGGGTTGGAAAAGAGCACATACGATATTGCGGAACATTATTGAAATACTCAGTAAGCGAAATGAATCATTGTAAATGTCTGACAATGGTGTCTCTAAATGAAAAGGGAAAGAAACCGGAAATAACGGAAATCATGCTTCACCCATTAAGAGATATTAAGCAGAAAAAAGGAAAGTTAAATGATATACTTTCAAATGCAAGAAAAGATGAGAAAGAAGATTACATCAGCGTGATACTTACGGATGAGACAGAATCTTATCATCCTAAAGAGCAACTTCAGGCAGTTTATTCGCATATATTGGAAATAAAAATTGATAATACGCGTACAAGAAATAAATTAATGGAATGTAGTGAGGAAAAAGTTTCAGTAAAGGATCCGTTTAATGCTTTTTGTGATTTTTATATTGAAATGCAGGGAAAAAGTATGGATGAGGATGAAATGCGGATTATGAAAAAGGTATTTGAGGAGATAGAGGAGGAGTAGCAGATGCGTCCATTGACACTAATTATGTCAGCATTTGGGTCATATGCAGAGAAAACGGAGATTGATTTTTCTAAACTCAGAAATGGACTGTTTCTTATAACAGGAGATACAGGGGCAGGGAAAACAACAATCTTTGACGCTATTACTTATGCATTATATGGTCAGACCAGTGGTGGAAAACGTGATGGGAATATGATGAGAAGTCAATATGCAAAAGAAGCAGAAGATACATATGTAGAATATACATT
The DNA here is from genome assembly GCA_051879455.1 of Lachnospiraceae bacterium. GTDB lineage: Bacteria > Bacillota > Clostridia > Lachnospirales > Lachnospiraceae > MD308. Next base: position 42,597 of record JBJEMB010000067.1, on the reverse strand, counting down.
TCTGTACCAAAAACAACAGTATTGCATTCGGAGAAATCCAGAGTATCTGCGCCTTGGAAAGCGCAGAAATGCGGATGGAACACAACGATTTGTCAAAGAAAGCGCAAAGGTAGAATTGATGCTTCCGGATGGAACGATTTTTATGGGAAAGAAGAAAGAAACAGATCAGAAAATCGTAGAAATAATGGGAATGGATGCAGAACAATTTACACAGATTGCAATGATTGCACAAGGAGATTTTCTAAAGCTCTTACATGCAGAATCTAAAGAGAGAAAACGTATCTTTTCCAGAATATTTAAGACGAAGTTTTATTATCTTGTGCAGGAAGATTTGAAAAAACGTACCACTTCTGCTTACATGGATCTTCAGGATAATATTAAAGAATGTAAAAAAGAAATGGAACGGGTCAAAGCAGAGTGTGATTCAGAAGTTTTAGGAGCAGAATTGTTGGAAAAATGGAAGAATCTTACAGAACTGACGCTTCCGCCACAGAAAGAAGTGATGGAAACATTAGATCAAATGATTGACTATGTTTCAAAGAATGAAAAGCTGGCTATAGGTGAAGTGGAAAACCTTCAAAGTCAATTGGACGAGACCAGTGGTAAAATCAGACAAGGAGAAATGATAAATCAATTGTTCGATGATTTGGATACAGCTAAAGAGGAGTGGTTTTCTCTGGAAAAAGAGAAAGAAGATATGCTGGAAAAAGAACAGGAGATAAAGCGTATCAGGCAAGCGGAAGGAATACGTCCTGTGAAGGAACGAATGGAGCAGATAAAAAAAGAGATAGCAGATTCACAAAGCTTGATAAAATGTTTGGAGAATGACTATGTGGAAAGTCAAAATCAAATTCAGAAAAAGCAGATTTTAAAGGAAAAAACAGAAAAGGAATTATCAGAAAAAGAACCGTTTTGGTCGGGACAGATTACAAGGATTCACGATGCACTAGAGCAATACTCGCTGGCAGATAAATTGAAAACACAACTCTTATCTGTAAAAGCAGATTATGAGAAGGCGAAGACTCAATATGACCATAATAAAAAAGAAGTGGCAGAAAGTGAGAAAAAAAGGTTGTCCTTGTCGATTTCCCTTCTCAGATTTCTGAAAACAGAGTGTGAAAAATGCAGTATGGATGTGAAAGAAATTCAGATAATATGTCAGGAAAAATCACTTTTTTACGAAAACCAGTATCAGAAGTTTTTGAATGGACAAGCAGGAATTCTGGCGAGAGATTTGAAAGAAGGGATGCCATGTCCGGTCTGTGGCTCATATGCACATCCGATGCCCGCTGTGCAAGAAAAAAATACACCTTCACAAAAGGAAATAGAAGAGGCTAAGAAAGCGCGTGACAATGCAGAGAGACAAAGAGAGGAAATTGTGAATCTTTTTCAGAAGAAATGGAATTTATACCAGATGGAAAAGAAGGTGTTTGAGTACCGCTTTGGAAAGATGGAAGAAGATACAGATGAGGATGGAACGGAATTCTGCAATGAAAGTTCTCTGGACGAGAAATATCTGGAAGTAACGTCATATGAGATGGCAAAGGAAGAGCTGAAAGCGTTAGATGAAAGAGAAAGAGAACTGGGAGAGGAGATTAAGCTTCTGGAAACAAAGATACAGGAGCTGTCAAATGAGTGCAGCAAAGCAGAAGCTGAGTTTGCTGTATGCAAAAAGAATCTTCTTTTTGCTACGAAAAGAGAAGCAGTAGAGCAATTGGAGACAGTAAAAAAAGCACTCTCAGACTGCAGGAAAGAGACAGAATATGCTAGGAAAATGTGGCAGAATGAGACGGAACATTTTCATCAGATAAATGGGAAATTACAAAGCGAACACCAGCATCTTTTGACGTTAAAAGAATCAGAGACAATTATATCTAGAGAATTTCATGAAGTATTGGAACAATGTCATTTTACGAAAGAATCATTAGAAGAATGGATGAAAAAGGCAGAGGAGCTTTCAAAACAGGAAGAAGATTTAAAGAACTATGAGACAGCAGTAATTGAAAATATCAGCAAACGAAAGATATTGGAAAAACAGGTTAAGGATCAACATAGAATAGACACTGCATTTTTGGAAGAAGTACTTTTGCAAATTACTGAAAAACTGAAAGCAGTCAAGGAAGAGCAGATGAAACTTTATAGTATTAATAAAGTGAATCGGGATACAAAGAAACATTTGGCTGTATATTATAATGAAAAGGGTAATTTGCAAAAACAATATGAAATACTGAGTCAGTTAAGCCGAACAGCAAATGGAATGCTAACTGGAACGGTAAAGATGGATTTTGAAACCTATATACAGAGACAATATTTTAAACAAATTATTCAGGCTGCAAATCGTAGACTTGTCAAAATGACTGGTGGTGAATTCATTTTACAGTGCAGAGATGTAAAAGATCTTGCAAATCAGGGACAGGCAGGTCTTGACCTTGATATTTATCACATGTTCAGTGATTCAGTGAGGGACGTGAAGACTTTGTCCGGTGGAGAATCTTTTATGGCATCTCTTTGTATGGCACTGGGGCTTGCGGATATTGTGCAAAATATGGCCGGAGGCATTCAGCTTGACACTATGTTTGTAGATGAAGGATTCGGATCCCTGGATGATGTATCAAGAGAACAGGCAATTAAAGTGTTAACAGAGCTTTCTGGGAACAGTCGACTTGTGGGGATTATCTCCCACGTAAATGAGCTGAAGGAGCAGATAGATGAAAAACTTGTTATAACCAGAACAGAAAGAGGAAGTCGTGCGGTCTGGAAGAATTAAAATAATTTAAATAATATAGAGTCTGCATATCCAACATTTTGGGGATTACCTATTAGATATGCAGACTCTTTTATGCTTTTTTATTTATTCTGGTATTCCAGTGCTGCTTCGATGAACCCTTTGAATAATGGATGAGGTCTGTTTGGACGGGATTTCAGTTCCGGATGTGCCTGTGTGGCGATAAACCATGGATGACTTGGTATCTCAATCATTTCAACAATTCTTCCATCAGGAGAAAGACCGGAAAGTTTCATGCCATGTTCAACCAGAACATCACGAAAATCATTATTGACTTCATAACGATGGCGGTGACGCTCTTCGATTTTTTCGACACCATATATTTCATATGCTTTTGAAGTCTTGTCCAATACACAAGGATATGAACCGAGTCTTAATGTTCCTCCGATATCTTCAATTCCCAACTGTTCAGGCATAATATGAATAACCGGATGTGTTGTGTTCGGATCGAGTTCGGCACTATGAGCATCGTGGTAACCAATAACATCTCTTGCGAACTCTACGATGGAAAGCTGCATACCAAGGCACAGTCCAAGAAATGGGAGATTGTGTGTCCGGGCATATTTGATTGCCTGAATCTTTCCATCAATACCTCGATTGCCGAAACCTCCGGGAACCAGAATTCCACTCACGTCTGAAAAGAGTTCGTCTACATTATCTTCGGTAACGGTTTCGGAGTCGATCCATTTAATATTTACAGTTGCGCGGCTGAATATACCGCCATGTTTTAAAGCTTCTACAACACTGATATAAGCATCATGAAGTTGAATATATTTTCCGACAAGTGCAACGGTAACTTCTGTGTTTGGATTTTTCAAATAATCTACCATCTCTCTCCAGTCCTTTAAATTCGGTTCCGGACAGTCAAGCTTCAGACATTCACAGACAACACCGGCAAGATTCTCTTCTTCCATTGCCAGAGGAGCTTCGTATAAATATTCGACATCAAGATTCTGCAATACATGATTGGAAGGAACGTTACAGAATAAAGCAATCTTGTCCTTGATAGCTGTGTCTAAAGGGTGTTCAGAACGACATACAAGGATATCCGGCTGGATTCCCATTCCCTGCAAATCTTTTACACTCGCCTGAGTAGGTTTTGTCTTCATTTCCTGAGAAGCGCGTAAATATGGAATCAGAGTAACATGGATCAAAATGACATTATCTCTTCCCTTTTCATGCTGGAACTGGCGGATTGCCTCAAGGAAAGGCTGGCTTTCAATATCACCTACAGTTCCTCCAACTTCAATAATGGCAATCTCAGTGTTTTCAGCAGCTGGATTGCGATGAAAACGGCTTTTGATCTCGTTGGTTATATGTGGGATTACCTGGACAGTTCCTCCGCCAAAGTCTCCACGGCGCTCCTTCTGAAGGACTGACCAGTAGATTTTCCCTGTAGTAACGTTTGAATTCTTTGTAAGACTTTCATCAATGAATCTTTCGTAGTGACCAAGGTCAAGATCAGTTTCAGCGCCATCATCAGTGACAAATACTTCACCATGCTGCACTGGATTCATAGTGCCTGGATCAATATTAATATAAGGATCAAATTTCTGCATGGTTACTTTATAGCCGCGGGCTTTAAGGAGACGTCCTAAAGATGCGGCGGTGATTCCTTTACCAAGTCCTGATACAACTCCACCTGTAACGAAAACGTATTTAACTGCCATAATATCCTCCTCTTGATAACTAACTTTGTATAATGTTCTACTTTAAAAAAATATGTTCAGATTATACACCTTTTCCAGAAAAAAATACAGTGTTTTTTTCATACTTAGCTTCAAAAGTCGCCTGAATGGATAATTTTTTAAATTGTTTGATATCTACAGAGCTTACCATGACTGAAGTGTGTGCCTGACAGCCTTTTAATTTTGGAAGCTGATCCAGTGCAAGCTGAGCAACAGGATCGGTTGCTGCACTGACAGATAATGCAATCAGGACTTCATCTGTATGGAGGCGGGGATTTTTGCTTCCAAGATACAAAGTTTTCAGTTTTTGAATTGGTTCAATAGCAGTTGGAGAAATTACATGTCTCTCATGCTCAATTCCTGCAAGTTCTTTCAGCGCATTGAGAAGAAGGGCAGCAGATGCTCCAAGAAGATTGGAAGTCTTACCAGTAACAATGGTTCCATCGTGAAGTTCCAGAGCAGCAGCCGGGCCGTCCGTTTCTTCAGCTATTTTAAGGGCTGCATCAACGACTGGACGATCATGTACTGTGATATCTGCTTGATTCATCAACATCTCTAATTTGTATACTTCTTCATCAGAGCAGGAGCCAACTAAACGTCTTCTGAGAGAATCATAATATCTGCGTATTATTTCCTGACGAGATGCTTCTTTGCAGATTTCATCATCACAGATGCAGTTCCCTGCCATATTTACTCCCATATCTGTCGGGGATTTGTAAGGGCTTGATCCGTAGATGCGTTTAAACATTGCATTCAGTACAGGGTATATTTCCACATCACGATTGTAATTGACAGTGGTTTCTCCATATGCTTCAAGATGGAAGGGATCAATCATATTTACATCATTAAGATCGGCAGTTGCGGCCTCATAAGCAAGATTGACCGGGTGCTTGAGAGGAATATTCCAGATTGGAAATGTTTCGTATTTTGCATATCCGGCACAGATTCCGCGTTTATGTTCATGATAAAGCTGAGAAAGGCATACTGCCATTTTCCCACTTCCTGGTCCTGGTGCAGTAACTACAATAAGAGGACGGGAAGTTTCGATATATTCATTTTTTCCATATCCGTCTTCACTGACAATGTGAGGAATATTGGAAGGGTATCCCGAAATTGGATAGTGTCGGTAGACTTTGATGCCATCTTTTTCAAGTCGATTCTGGAACAGGACAGCACTTTCCTGACCGCTGAATTTTGTGATAACGACACTTCCGACATATAATCTATGTTCCTTGAAAATAGACATAAGTCTTAAAACATCAACATCGTAAGTAATGCCAAGATCACCACGAATCTTATTTTTTTCAATGTCTTCAGCACTAATGACGATAACAATTTCAGCCTGATCGGAAAGCTGCATCAGCATTCGCATCTTGCTGTCCGGCTGAAATCCCGGAAGAACACGGGAAGCGTGATAATCATCAAAAAGCTTTCCACCAAATTCCAGATAAAGTTTGTTGTCGAATTTACTAATACGCTCCATAATATGAGACGATTGCATTTTAAGATATTTTTCGTTGTCAAATCCTGTTTTCATTTTTTATTCCTTCTTATTGTTTTTTAGAAAAATCTCTTGATTCTGCATGAATCATTCCACAATCAAGTATACTACATAAGATAGGAAGTTTACAATCTTTTCATAATGTTTTTGTTGATTTCAAGGGAGGCTGTCCTTATAATTAAAGAGAGTAACACAGGAGGGAAAAAATGGACAACCAGAATAATCAGAATAATAAAAATCAAAACAACAATAAAAATCAACAGGGAATTCCGTTTGTTATATTGGTAACACTGATCACCACGATTATTGTACTTGCACTTTATCAATTTAAAGGTGTCACGAATTCTGAGGAGATTACGTATGATGAGTTTCTTGCGATGGTAGATAATGGTGAGATTGATGAGGTAGAGATCCAGAGTGACAAACTGGTAATTAAGGCAAAGAAAAATGATGGAGAGAAGATTGCAAAGGAGTATTACACAGGTATCGTTAATGATGATACTTTGTCAAAACGTCTGTATCGTGCAGGTGTCAAGTACAGTCATACGATTCCAGACACAACATCGGCTGTTCTTCTGAATATACTTATAACGATTCTTCCGATTGTATTAATCGTTGGTATGTTTGTGTATATGAGTAAAAAAATGGGAAGCGGCGGCATGATGGGTATTGGAAAGAGCAATGCCAAAATGTATGTGGAGAAAAAGACCGGAGTTACATTTAAAGATGTTGCCGGACAAGATGAGGCAAAGGAATCACTCCAGGAAGTCGTGGATTTTCTTCATAATCCAGGGAAATATACCCGTGTTGGAGCGAAACTTCCGAAAGGAGCATTGCTTGTTGGCCCGCCAGGAACTGGTAAGACTCTTCTTGCAAAGGCAGTAGCCGGAGAAGCGAATGTTCCGTTTTTCTCACTGTCTGGATCTGCATTTGTAGAGATGTATGTTGGTGTCGGAGCATCTCGTGTAAGAGATTTGTTTAAACAGGCACAGCAGATGGCACCTTGTATTATCTTTATCGATGAGATTGATGCAATTGGAAAGAGCCGGGATAATCAGATGGGAAGTAACGATGAGAGAGAACAGACATTGAACCAGCTTCTTGCTGAGATGGATGGATTTGAGAGTAATAAAGGACTTGTACTTTTAGCTGCGACAAATCGTCCTGAAATTCTAGATCCGGCATTACTCAGACCTGGACGGTTTGACAGAAGAATTATTGTTGAAAAACCGGATTTGAAGGGAAGAGTTGATGTTTTGAAAGTCCATTCTAAGGATGTCAGGATGGATGAAACTGTAGATTTAGAGGCAATTGCTCTTGCAACTTCCGGTGCAGTTGGTTCTGATCTTGCAAACATGATTAATGAAGCTGCAATTAATGCTGTAAAACATGGAAGGAATGCAGTTTCTCAGAAAGATTTGTTTGAAGCAGTTGAAGTTGTATTGGTGGGAAAAGAAAAGAAAGACCGGATCATGAGTCAGGAAGAGAGAAGAATTGTATCCTATCATGAAGTGGGGCATGCGTTGGTCAGTGCGCTCCAGAAGGATTCTGAACCGGTACAGAAGATCACAATTGTACCGCGTACCATGGGTGCGCTTGGATATGTGATGCAGACTCCGGAGGAAGAGAAGTTCCTGAATACAAAAAAAGAATTGGAAGCAATGCTGGTAGGAATGCTGGCAGGACGAGCAGCAGAAGAGATTGTGTTTGATACCGTTACGACTGGCGCATCTAATGACATTGAGAAAGCGACAAGCGTTGCAAGGGCGATGATCACTCAATATGGTATGAGTGATAAGTTTGGACTTATTGGTCTGGAATCTGTTCAGCATAGATATCTTGATGGAAGAGCTGTTATGAATTGTGGTGAAGAGACTGCTTCAGAGATTGATAAAGAAGTCATGAAGATGCTGAAAGAGTCTTATGAAGAAGCAAAACGTCTTTTGACTGAGCATAGACAGTCACTGGATAAAATTGCAGATTTCCTGATCGAAAAAGAGACTATCACCGGTAAAGAGTTTATGGAAATTTTCCATGAAGTAGAAGGAATTAACCCAGAGGAGAAAGAGACGGAAGAACGTATCGCTATGAGACCGTCAGATTCTCTGGAAACAGAATAATACAATAACAGAATGAACTGATTGCTGCGGAATGGAATGATTTCGCAGCAATTTTTGGTACAGAGTATTACGGAAGGCAGAGAGGTTATACGGATGTTTGACATTCAGGAGGAATTAAAAAAACTTCCAGGGAAACCTGGAGTATATATTATGCATGATGAGTCAGATGCAATTATTTATGTAGGAAAAGCAATCAGTTTAAAAAACAGGGTACGTCAATATTTTCAGAGCAGCCGGAATAAAGGAATCAAGATTGAACAGATGGTTACACATATTTCAAGGTTTGAATATATTGTGACGGATTCTGAACTGGAAGCGCTTGTATTGGAATGCAATCTGATCAAAGAACATAGACCTAAATATAATACGATGCTTATGGATGATAAAACTTATCCATTCATAAAAGTTACAGTAGAAGAACCTTTTCCGAGAATTATGATGGCAAGGAGAATGGAAAAAGATAAGTCGAAATACTTTGGACCATATACCAGTGCCGGTGCAGTAAAAGACACAATAGAATTAATTCGTAAATTATATAAAATACGGAGCTGCAACCGAAAACTGCCAAAAGATATTGGAAATGAGCGTCCATGTTTGAACTATCATATTCATCAATGTAAAGCTCCGTGTCAGGGTTATATTTCTCAGGAGGAATATCGTAAGTCTATTGAAGAAGTGCTGCATTTTTTGAATGGAAGCTATGATACGATTTTAAGACAGCTGGAAAAAAAGATGAAGGATGCATCAGAATGCTTAGAATTTGAAAAGGCTATTGATTACAGAGAACTGATTTCAAGTGTACAAAAAATTTCGCAGAAGCAAAAAATTACTGATACGGCAGGGGAAGACAGGGATGTTCTTGCAGTAGCATCAGAAGAAGAGGATGCGGTAGTCCAGGTGTTTTTTATACGTGGCGGCAGGCTTATTGGAAGGGATCATTTTTATTTGAAAATTGCAAGAGGGGATAAAGATAAGGAGATATTGTCCAGTTTTATTAAACAATTTTATGCGGGAACACCATATATTCCGTCACAGCTGATGCTTCCGGAAGAGATTGAGGATGCTGCGGTCATCGAGGAATGGCTGACTCAAAAGAGAGGGCATAAAGTTCGTATAAGAGTTCCTAAAAAAGGTACAAAAGAAAAACTGGTGGAACTTGCAGGTAAAAATGCTAGTATGGTTTTGAGTACGGATAGAGAAAGATTAAAACGGGAAGAGGGAAGAACCATTGGTGCGGTAAAAGAGCTGGAAAAGCTGTTAGGATTAAAGAATATCTCAAGAATGGAAGCCTACGATATATCAAACACCAGTGGATTTGCATCCGTAGGATCAATGATTGTCTATGAACGAGGGAAACCAAAGCGGAATGATTATCGGAAGTTTAAAATAAAAGGCGTTCAGGGAGTGGATGACTATGCAAGTATGGAAGAGGTTCTGACAAGAAGGTTTGAACACGGATTACGGGAAAAAGAAGAAGGAAAAGAGCTTGGAAGTTTTACTGTATTTCCGGATTTGATTTTGATGGATGGAGGAAAAGGTCAGGTAAATGTAGCTCTTGATGTGCTTGACAGGCTTAAGATCAATATTCCTGTATGTGGAATGGTGAAAGATGATAACCATCGTACCCGAGGCTTATTTTATCAGAACATGGAAATACCTATTGATAAGGATTCAGAAGCTTTTCGATTGATCACAAGAATCCAGGATGAAGCACATCGCTTTGCGATTACTTTCCATCGACAGCTTAGAAGTCAGAGCCAGGTGCATTCTATTTTAGATGATATTCCAGGTGTCGGACCTGCAAGAAGAAAAGATTTGATGAAACATTTTGAGAATATAGAAGCAATAAAGAATGCATCGATAGAAGAATTAAAAAAGCTTCCATCAATGAATGAAAAATCAGCGAATGATGTATATCGCTTTTTTCATTAATATGATATAATTAAAAAAGCGGTAAATTGCGCTTGCGCAAGGTGCCATTAGCTGAAAAACCAAATCGAGATGCAGTCGAGATGGTATACTATGATTTGCATTATCATAAAAAGGAGAACAGGAAAATGAACGCAGTTAAGATGAGCAAAGTAGTTGAAAAAATGAATCTCAAGAATCTGACTCCGGACGTTGAACTTGCTGAAAAACAGGTAAAAGTGCCTGATATTAATCGCCCGGCGCTGCAGTTGTCCGGATTTTTTGAGCATTTTGCTTCTGAACGCGTACAGATTATCGGATATGTAGAGTATTCATATCTGGAAACGCTTGATGAAGAAAGGAAAAAAGAAGTTTATACAACTTTGTTGTCATATGAAATCCCATGCCTTATTTTCTGCAGAAGTCTGCAGCCTGATGAGTTTTTGTTGGAAGAGGCGAATAAAGCAAATGTTCCGGTATTTTCTACTGATAAGAAGACTTCAGAGTTTACGGCAGAGATTATCCGATGGCTTAATGTGGAATTGGCACCATGCATTTCTATTCATGGGGTACTGGTTGATGTATATGGGGTCGGTGTTTTAATAATGGGTGAGAGTGGTATTGGTAAAAGTGAAGCCGCTCTTGAGCTAATTAAGAGAGGACATCGTCTGGTCAGCGACGATGTAGTTGAAATCAGAAGGGTTAGTGACGAAACACTGGTAGGACGTGCCCCTGACATTACGAGACACTTTATTGAACTTCGTGGAATTGGAATTGTAGATGTGAAGAATTTGTTTGGTGTATTGAGCGTAAGAGAAACACAGAACATTGATCTTGTCATTACGTTGGAAGATTGGGATAAGGATAAAGAATATGATCGCCTTGGATTGGAAGAGCAATATACAGAGTTCCTTGGAAACAAGGTTGTATGTCATCAGCTGCCAATTCGTCCGGGACGTAATCTTGCAATTATTGTTGAGACAGCAGCCATTAACCACAGACAGAAGAATATGGGGTACAATGCGGCGCAGGAGCTGTACAGAAGAGTACAGGCAAATCTCGCCAAGAAATAATCAGAAGAAGAGGAGGAGAAAGATGAAATATTGTTTTGGTGTTGATGTTGGAGGAACAACAGTAAAAATCGGGCTTTTTCAGACAGATGGAAAAATTGTGGATAAATGGGAAATCAAAACACGCACAGAAAATCATGGTGATGCTATTCTTCCGGATATTGCGGAATCGCTGAATAGAAAACTTGATGAACATAAAATAGAAAAAAAAGATGTAAAAGGTATTGGAATTGGTGTCCCAGCTCCTGTCAATTCGGATGGAATTGTACAAAATACAGCAAATCTTGGGTGGGGATATAAAGAGGTAAGACGTGAAATGGAAGATCTTATGTCTCTTCCGACAGAAGTGGGAAATGATGCAAATGTTGCGGCGCTTGGAGAAATGTGGCAGGGAGCCGGAGCAGGGCAGAAAGATATGATCATGGTAACGCTTGGAACAGGTGTCGGAGGTGGCGTGATTGTAAATGGGCGTCCGATTGTTGGAAACAATGGTGCAGGCGGAGAAATCGGACATCTGTGTGTGAATTATGAAGAGAAGGAGCGTTGCGGATGTGGAAAGACAGGATGTCTTGAGCAGTATGCTTCCGCTACCGGAATTGCAAGACTTGCAAGAATGCGTCTTGTGAAGAATGATGATGCTTCAATGCTCAGAAAAGTTTCACTGGAGGAGATTACTGCAAAAACAGTATTTGACGCATTGAAAGAAGGAGATAAGGTTGCTGAAGAAATTGTAGAAGAATTTGGTGCTTATCTTGGACATGGAATGGCAAATCTGGCAGCAGTGACAGATCCAGCAGTGATTGTAATTGGCGGAGGAGTATCTAAAGCTGGAAATATTATTTTGGGATATGTAGAAAAATATTTCCAGGAAAAAGCTTTTTTTGCAAATAAAAATACAAAGTTTATTCTTGCAGAACTTGGGAATGATGCGGGTATTTGTGGCGCTGCGAAAATGATTATCGATAAGATTTCTGAATAACGTTTAAATAAAAAAACATCTGCTGGGTGATCCAGCAGATGTTTTTTTACTATTGAGTTGGAGTATCTGGTTCAGATGGTTTCGTTGGCTCAGTCGGCTCAGTCGGCTCAGTTGGCTCGGTCGGCTTCGTTGGCTCAGTTGGCTCGGTCGGCTCAGTTGGCTCAGATGGTTTCGTTGGCGTATTTGGCTGGGTTGGAGTTGTTGGAGTGTCTGTATTTGGCTGGTTATTATTTGTATTTTCGCTATCATTGTCTTTATCTTCTTCTTCTTCTAATTCTTCGTCCTCTCCATCGTCTACATCCCCATGTCCTGTACATACTTCATCTGGTAACACATCTGTATCAAAATATTCTGTGATAGAAGGACAGCCATCTCTTGCAAGAAGACCTGTTAATTTACATACTGTTTTCTTTTCAACAGAATCTGGCATTTCAAACTCAGTATATTGTAAATTCTCATGGACTCTTTCCATGATACCCTTCCATAAACGGAATCGGAAACTTGTATCACTGTTACATTCTTTATTATCATCATATCCGCCCCATACAGCGCAGGTATAGTATGGTGTAAATCCACAGAACCATAAATCTTTATTAGAGGTTGTAGTACCTGTTTTTCCGGCAACCGGCATATTGCTGAGCTGACAGGATCGACCGGTACCTTCTTTGACAACTGACTGAAGTGCGCTAGTAATAAGAGCAGCAGTACTTTCTTTTAGCACAGTATGGCTTTCGTTTCCACTTTCGAGAAGAACATTGCCATCATGATCAAGAACTTTTGTGTACATAATTGGTCTGTTATATACTCCTCCGTTAGCAATTGTTGCGTAAGCCCCGCATAACTGGTAATTATATACACCTTCTGTCAAACCACCGAGAGCCAGTGTCTCATTGATGTCACTGAATATTTGACCATTGATTTCTTTACTTTTAATCAGTGTAGTGATTCCGAATTTTTCGCAATAGTCAAAACCTAGCTGTTGAGTGATTTCATTGCTTACTTTAACAGCACAGACATTGATGGAATTAGCAATTGCTGTGCGGTAAGTTACATCACCTTTGTAAGATTTGCTGGCATTTTTAATCTGTTTTCCATTCTTATATTTTGTAGGTTCATCACGAACAATTGTTGCCAGTGTTTTATCGCATGCATCTATTGCAGGAGCGTAGGCAGCGAGTACTTTGAAAGTGGAACCTGGTTGACGTTTGGATCCTTTGTATGCACGATTCAGTCCGAGACTTGTTGTTTTCTTTCCACGTCCGCCGACCATCGCTTTGATCTCACCGGTTTTTTGGTCCATAATTGTTACAGAAGCCTGAGGTTGCGGGGTGATATTAATGACCTCGTCATAGGATACATCGTCATCTTCTTTAATGGTCTTTTTCCATTCTTTTATCATTTTTTTGGCTTCTTCTTTGCTTGAATAAAGAAGTCCCTGAGTTTTTCCGTATTTCTCCTTTACATATTTTTTGATATGTCCGGAAGAATAGTTGTCGATAGAGCCATCTGCTCTGGTTACCGTGAGAGCATAATCAAGTCCATATTCTTTCAGATACGGATAATTAGAATCATCATTCATTTCCTCGTCACAGATTTTCTGAATTTCCTGATTCTGAGTAGAGTAAATGCTTAATCCACCGCTATATAATGCATTATATGCCTGAGTTTCTGTATATCCAAGCTGATCCTGAAGGTCAGTTAATACCTGATCTGCAAGTGCATCTACAAAATAGGAATATGGTGTGCTATCTTCACTCTTTTTATTTGCTTTTTGAATACGAGCGTATACATCATCTTCCAGTGCTTCTTTATAGGAAGCTTCATCAATATAACCTTGTTCCAGCATGTTTCTTAAAACTTTTTCACGTCTTTTCGCGTTTGCTTCCGGATTTGTTACAGGGTTCAATCCGGAAGGATTTTGAGTGATTCCGGCGATAACTGCACATTCCGAAAGAGTCAGGTCATCTACATCTTTGTTGAAATAACGTTTTGCTGCAGCCTGTACACCCAGAGAGTTCTGACCAAGGTTAATTGTATTCATATAAGCTTCCAGGATTTCTTCTTTGCTCATTTGTTTTTCAATCTGAAGTGCCAGGTACTGCTCCTGCAGTTTTCGCTTTAATTTATCATAGAATGTCTGTTCATTTACAAAGTTTGGGAAAACGTTGTTCTTAATAAGCTGTTGCGTCAGGGTACTGGCACCTTGAGAGCCCCCAGAGAGGGTGGCAACAGCAGCACGAACGATACCGCGAAGGTCAATTCCATTGTGTTCGTAGAATCGTTCATCTTCGATTGCAACAAATGCATGCTGAAGATCTTCCGGGATATCATCAATTGATTTATAAACACGGTTAGAGCCAGAAGCAACAAAACGTTCGATTTCAGTCTTTTCGTCATCAGCATATACAAACGTAGTATATCCTTGCGGCTTGACATCGGACGGAGAAACTTTTGGTGCATCGTCAATAATTCTTTTGACGAACAGGCCGCCTCCTATCATACCGGCAATACATATAACAAGAATGCAAAGAAAGAATGCTTTGAAAAGTCTTACTCCAACGCGTTTTCCCTGCATGGTAGATTTTGATGTTATCTGCTTTTGCCTTTGTGCAGCTTTTTTCTTACCATAATTCATAAGCACGAGCCTCCTTTATACCCAATAATTATACCATATCACGCGGAATGTGTCAGCCCGCAGAAAATGTATTATAATATTCTAAGATAGTATAACAAAGAAATATGTTGAAATAAAGAAAAAAATGAAAACTTCATATTTTGGTAGGAAATTCTTAAGAAATTCGCTATACTGGTTATATCTTAGTTTGACTGTATATGTAAAGGAGCGAAGATATGGCATCAGAATATAAAATCATATATAAAGGCGGCGAGGGAGAACTTGTTGAAAAAAAATCTCGTTTTATTGCAACGACTATTCCGGTAAATACAGAGGAAGAGGCGCTTACATTTATAGAAACTATGCGGAAAAAATATTGGGATGCAAGGCACAATTGTTTTGCTTATGTAATTGGAGAAAGAAATGAACTTGCAAGGTGTAGTGATGATGGCGAACCACAAGGAACAGCAGGCAAACCAATGCTGGATGTCCTTCTTGGAGAGGAAATACATAATATTGCAGTAGTTGTTACAAGGTATTTTGGAGGGGTTCTTCTTGGGACAGGGGGGCTTGTCCGGGCATATTCAGGGGCAACAAAGCAAGGACTGGTCTCATCTGTGATTATTACCAAAATGTGTGGAATTAAACTGGAAATCCGTACAGATTATACCGGACTTGGGAAGATTCAGTATATTTTAGGACAGAGAGGAATAAAGATTCTGAATTCAGAGTATACAGATTCAGTAAAACTGGAAGTGATTTTGAAAAAGGATGAAGCAAAACAGATAGAGGCTGAAATCACAGAAGGTACAAACGGACAGGCAAAACTCGAGGAAAAGGAGGAATGCTGGTTTGCTGAGATTGATGGAGAGCCTACAGTGTTGGAAGGATAATATATAAAACATATGTAGAAGCAGTTGAATATTGAGTTAAATAATCCCTGCCAGAGCAAGTCTGGCAGGGATTTTATATCTGTTCATTTGACTTTTTTAACTGAATTCAGGTTCGATTAAGCCATATGTTCCATTTTTCCTGCGATAAACAACATTTACTTCATCAGATTCTGCATTGCAGAAAACAAAAAAGTCATGACCAAGAAGCTCCATCTGAACGCAGGCATCTTCCGGGTACATTGGTTTAATACCGAATCGTTTTGTACGTACGATTTTAATTTCATCATCATCTGGAGTGTTATCTTCGTTCTCAAAAAATTCCTGTTTGAAATTACCGCCTTCCTGATGTCTTGCAATCAGTTTGTTTTTGTATTTACGTAACTGACGTTCAATTACTTCTTCTACAAGGTCAATAGAAACATACATATCGCTGCTTACCTGTTCAGAACGGATAATATCGCCTTTTACAGGAATAGTAACTTCAATTTTCTGGCGCTCTTTCTGTACGCTTAAAGTTACGTGGATTTCCGTATCAGGAGTAAAATACCTTTCAAGCTTCCCCAATTTGCTTTCTACGGCTTCTTTCAAGCCTGGTGTTACATCGATGTTTTTTCCAATAATGATAAACGTCATGCTGTCCAACTCCTTTTCGATATAATTTCAGAAACAAATCTGACAATTAATGCCAAATTATTAATCTTTCTGATATATTCAGTATAACACTTTTTGGAGTTAATGTATAGCATGTATTACTTCAATTCTGGTGATTTTTCCGTCTCTCATTTTGGCTACGCGAAGTCCGACATCTCCGATATAAACACTGGCGCCTACACCAATTTCAGTGTTGTACTCCTCGAATTTGGAAATAATAATATCAAGCAGAGTCTCTCCCGGTTGATGAGGGATATTGACACCAGCAAGTTTATTGACTGCATTGACTTTTGTGCTGGCTCTGAAAAGAATTTCATCTGAAACATCAAATTCACAGAACAGAAATTTTCTGGTTGCAAATAAAACTGCGATTGCGCAGACGCCTATTAAACTGCTCCAGATGGAAGTGTGATCGATAATGATATGTCTGGCAATTGCAAACAAAAGCACTTCGAATACTGTATCAGGAGTATGATGATACATCATACGAATCAACTCAACACCAATAATTAAGCTAAAACTGGTATCCAGAAGATCTTCATAATTAGGCCATATATTAAGGTTTGGAATGTTGATCAGAGAAGCGGCCATTCGAAAGCAAAGCAGAAGGACACCAATACCAAGCATAATTGAAATGGCAAATTCAAGAATGACTGCAAATCGTTTTAAAAAGTTTGATACATATAATTTCATGAAATTCTCCTTCTTATTTTCATAAATGTGAATGGATATATAACAAGTACCCATAGCACAAGTATAAAGTATTCTCCCATTTTTGCCAAGACGGAACTTCCGAAGATAAGGGAAAAACCTTCCTTTATTATGAGAGCTATGAAGAGACCAGTGATTAATTTGAGAATTTGTGACCTGATCTTAAGGGTTCTGGTGTCAAAATTCAGCCGGGTGCGCTCAATGTACCAGCCAATAGCAAAACCGAGTCCTGCACCAGCTGCTTTGCAGCAGTCTATAGCATATTTTGCCTCAATGATCCCATGAGTTTTTAATATGAATGCATAGATAGCAACTGCGAGTGAGAAAGCAGAGAGAGTAAGTGAAATCTGTTTTAAATGATTGGTGTCGTTTAAAAAGAAATCCTGAAAATGCCAGATAATCAAAGATATTATTATTGTAAACAGCATGGATACCAGAACATCTTTGGGAGTATGGCAGCCAAGATACATTCTGGAGAAACCAATGAGCAAAAACATAAATATGAATAATGCTTTTAATACTTTCTGCTTCACTTTTAAAGCCAGTGGAAAAAAAAGAGCGGTTGCGCCTTGCGTGTGACCGCTGGGGAAAGAGTAACCCGTAGCACCTGGAAGAGCGCTTTTTACTGCCTGAAAATTGGGATCTAAAATCCAGGGGCGGGGAATTCTAAATGTGATTTTTAAGGTTTGGATACCGAGACCTGCAGTAAAATACGTAAATCCCAGAAGATAAGCAAAGCGCTTATCCACGCACCAATACAGTGCGCAGATAACCGCTATGATTACTAATTCCTGTCCGATATATGTGATAAGTTGCATAAGCCCATTTAAAAAAGGGGTTCTTAAGTCTGATAATAACCATAGAAAAGACATTATCTGTTACTCCTTTTTCTCATTTTTGGATCCAGAATTTTTTTGCGGATTCTGAGAGTTTTTGGGGTGACTTCTAAAAGTTCATCTGTATCAATGAAATCCAGTGCCTCTTCAAGGCTTAAAATCTTTGGCGGGGTCAGACGAAGTGCTTCATCTGCGCTGGATGAACGAGTATTAGTCAGATGCTTTGTTTTGCATACATTTACCTCTATATCATCTGTTTTAGCATTTTGACCAATTACCATACCTGAATATACTTTTTCTCCGGCTCCTATGAACAAGACACCGCGTTCCTGAGCCTGGAAGAGACCGTATGTTACAGATTCTCCTGTCTCAAATGCTATTAATGAACCTTGTTTGCGATACTGAATATCGCCTTTATATGGAGCGTATCCATCAAATGCAGTATTCATAATACCGTTTCCCTTTGTGTCAGTCAAAAATTCTCCGCGATAGCCAATGAGTCCACGGGATGGGATGGAAAATTCAAGACGTGTGTAACCTCCGCTGGCAGAACCCATATTTTGAAGTTCCCCTTTTCTCTGACTCAGTTTTTCGATGACTGTTCCGGTAAATTCTTCGGGAATGTCAATGTACGCAATCTCCATAGGTTCGAGTAATTTGCCATTTTTATCTTTTTTATACAGGACTTCCGCTTTGCTGACAGCAAATTCATATCCTTCACGACGCATATTTTCAATAAGGACGGAGAGATGAAGCTCTCCACGGCCGGAAACTTTAAAACTATCTGTATTATCACATTCTTCAACTCTAAGGCTGACATCCGTATTTAATTCGCGGAATAAGCGGTCACGGATATGGCGGGAAGTGACATATTTTCCTTCTTGTCCGGCGAACGGACTATCATTTACGATAAACTGCATTGCGATAGTTGGTTCAGAAATTTTCTGAAACGGAATTGCCTGCGGATTCTCCGGGGAGCAGATTGTATCACCGATAGAAATGTCGGAAATGCCGGAAATTGCTACAATTGACCCAATAGTTGCTTCTTTTATTTCAACTTTATTCAGACCGTCGAACTCATATAATTTACTGATGCGGACTTTTTCCTGACGTTCTGGATTGTGCTCGTTTACAACGACAGCATCCATACCGACTTTTATTGTTCCGTTATCTACTTTGCCAACACCGATTCTTCCAACATATTCGTTGTAGTCGATGGTGCTGATCAAAACCTGAGTGTCGGCATCCGGATCACCTTCTGGTGCAGGAATATAGTCAAGAATTGTTTCGAATAATGGCTTCATATCACGCTCTTCGTCTGTGAGATCTAAAACTGCGACACCAGCTTTAGCAGAAGCATAAACAAATGGGCAGTCCAATTGCTCGTCGGAAGCATCCAGATCCATGAAAAGTTCAAGGACTTCATCGATTACTTCGTCAGGTCTGGCTTCCGGACGGTCGATTTTATTAATACAAACAATGACCGGAAGATTTAACTCCAGAGCTTTTCTGAGCACAAACTTTGTCTGAGGCATGGCTCCTTCAAAAGCATCTACCACAAGAACAACGCCGTTTACCATCTTAAGTACTCGTTCAACTTCTCCCCCGAAATCGGCATGTCCCGGAGTATCAACAATGTTAATTTTTGTTCCTTTGTAATAGACTGCAGTGTTTTTGGAGAGAATGGTAATTCCCCGCTCTCTTTCGATATCGTTGGAATCCATTACACGTTCTGCTACTTCCTGGTTTTCGCGGAATACACCGCTCTGCTTTAAGAGTTCATCTACTAAAGTGGTTTTTCCGTGGTCTACATGGGCGATAATTGCAATATTACGTACATCTTCACGTTTTGTTTTCATTTTATTTCCCTCTTTAACTACTTATTAAATATAAATCTCTACTATATATAACTTTATTAGTTTATCACATTTTTCAAAATTTACAAGTAGGAACATTTTTGTCGAATGCTGGCTTATGATTGTGAGAAAAAAGTGTTCTAAATAAATTAATTTGTTCATAGATTATATTAACCGAAAATACAACTGGAGAAGGGAGAAACTAAAATTATGTCAGATAAGGTAATTGAAAACAATCAGGTAACCATTATGGGAGAGGTCGTATCTACATTTACGTTCAGTCATGAAGTGTTTGGAGAAGGATTCTACATGGTTGATGTTAACGTAAGAAGACTCAGTAATTCCGTAGACAGGATTCCGGTTATGATATCCGAAAGGCTCATTGACGTGACCCAGGATTATACAGGGGAATTCTTAATGGTCTGCGGTCAGTTCCGTTCGTATAACAGGCACGATGAACAAAAGAATCGGCTCGTTTTATCAGTATTCGCAAGAGAAGTGTCTTTTATAGAAGAGGAACTGGATGGTGCCAAGACAAACAGTATACTGTTGGATGGATATATATGTAAATTGCCTGTTTATCGTAAAACGCCTCTTGGAAGAGAAATAGCAGATCTTTTGTTGGCAGTAAACCGGCCTTATGGGAAATCCGATTATATTCCGTGTATCTGCTGGGGCAGAAATGCACGGTTTGCTTCTGCGTTTGAAGTGGGAGAACATGTACAGATACTGGGAAGGATTCAGAGCAGAGAGTATGTGAAAAAAATATCTGAAACAGAGACTCAAAAGCGGACTGCTTATGAGGTTTCTGTGAGTAAATTGGAATGCATGAATGAGTAAAATTCAATTTTACTTTCATTGACATCATGTATGAATGATGATAAAATCTGTATAAGTATGAAGAAGGATTGTATAAGTCAGGAGGAGCATGATGGCTATTTTTACAGGAGCAGGAGTGGCAATTGTCACACCTTTTAATGAAGATGAAAGTATTAATTACGATAAACTTGATCAGTTGATTGATTTCCATTGTAATAATGGCACAGACAGTATTATTGTCTGTGGCACCACAGGAGAGTCAGCAACTATGACAGAAGAAGAACATATGGAATGTGTGAAATTCGTGATTGACAGAGCAAAAGGAAGGATTCCGGTGATAGCAGGAACGGGTTCTAACTGTACTAAGACGGCGGTCGATATGTCAAAAGAGGCGGCTGACTATGGGGCAGATGGACTTCTTCTTGTGACACCTTACTATAATAAGGCAACACAGGCAGGACTTATCGCACACTATACAGCTGTTGCGAAAGAAGCAAAAGCACCAATTATTATGTACAGTGTTGCAAGCAGAACAGGATGCAATATCGAACCTTCAACTGTGGCAGAGCTTGTGAAGAATGTAGATAATATTGTAGGAGTAAAAGAAGCGTCTGGCAATATTTCTCAGGTAGCGAAGATTATGGAGATGACAGATGGTAATATTGATCTGTATTCTGGAAATGATGATCAAATTGTTCCACTTTTAGCGCTTGGAGCGAAAGGAGTTATTTCTGTATTATCTAATGTAGCACCGCAGGAGACGCATGATATTTGTGAATTATTCTTTAAGGGAGATATTGTAGGAAGCCGTGCATTACAGCTCCGTGCGCTGCCGCTGATCGAGCAGTTGTTCTGTGAAGTGAACCCAATCCCGGTGAAACGTGCAATGGCTCTTATGGGAAAAGACTGCGGACCGCTTCGTATGCCGCTGACACAGATTTCAGCTGAACATGAAAAGTCTCTGATAAAAGCAATGAAAGATTTTGGAATTGAGCTGGCATAGTCTGTTGAGGGAATTACGAAAGGGGGAATTAAGATGGTACGTGCGATTATGCATGGATGTAATGGAAGAATGGGCCGTGTGATTACAGGACTGATCCATGATGATGAGGCAATAGAAATTGTAGCAGGAATAGATACATATACCGGGATTGCGAATGATTACCCGGTGTTTGAAAGTATTGAAAAATGTGATGTGGATGCAGATGTTATTATTGATTTTTCTAATGCATCTGCGGCAGATGCATTGCTTGATTACTGTGTAGAAAAGCAGATTCCGGTAGTGCTTTGTTCGACTGGACTTTCAGCCGATCAGCTTGCAAAGGTGGAGGAGAGCGCAAAGAAAGTAGCTGTATTAAAATCAGCGAATATGTCTATGGGAATTAATTTACTGATGAAGTTGTTAAAGGATGCGGCAAAGGTACTTTCTCCGGCAGGCTATGATATTGAGATTGTCGAGAGGCATCATAACCAGAAACTTGATGCGCCAAGCGGAACAGCAATTGCTCTTGCCGATTCCATAAATGAATCCATGAATGGAGCTTTTGATTATGTTTATGACAGAAGTAAAGAGAGAAAGAAACGTGATTCAAAAGAGATTGGTATTTCCGCAGTACGTGGAGGTACAATCGTAGGGGATCACGAAGTAATCTTTGCCGGCATGGATGAAGTGATTGAATTTAAGCATACTGCATATTCCAGGGGAGTGTTTGGAAAAGGTGCAGTAGAGGCTGCTAAATTTTTGGCAGGAAAACCGGCAGGACGGTATGATATGGCGGATGTAATTCAGTTTTAGGGAAACTGGGTTCATAGATATATTTACAAATGGGAGGAGTTTATGAAAGAGTTAAAATCACGTTATTTGGAGAGACTCGCAGAACTTTATCCAACCATCGCGAAAGCATCGACAGAAATTATCAATTTACAGTCGATTCTGAACCTACCAAAAGGAACGGAACATTTCCTTTCCGATATCCATGGTGAATACGAAGCGTTTTCTCATGTTCTTAAGAATGGTTCAGGTTCGGTTCGTCGAAAAATTGACGAAGTTTTTGGGAATACTATGAGTAGCAAGGATAAGCAGACCCTTGCTACTCTTATTTATTATCCAAAAGAAAAGATGGAACGGATTAAGAAATCAGAGGACAACATGGAGGACTGGTATAAAATTACCCTATACCGTCTGATTGAGGTGTGTAAATGTGCAGGCAGCAAATATACACGTTCAAAAGTGCGTAAGGCGTTACCGTCAGAGTTTGCGTATGTGATTGAGGAACTGATAACAGAAAAGCCGGATGTATCAGATAAGGAATCTTATTATAATGCAATCATTAATACGATTATCCAAATCAATCGAGCAGAAGAATTTATTATTGCTCTCAGCGAATTGATACAGAGGTTAACGGTGGATCATCTGCATATTGTAGGTGATATCTATGATCGTGGTCCCGGACCACATATAATCATGGATATGCTCAGAGAACATCATTCTGTAGACATACAATGGGGAAATCATGATGTACTCTGGATGGGAGCTGCTTCCGGGCAGAGAGGTTGTATTGCTAATGTGATCAGAATCTGTGCCAGATATGGAAATCTTGATATCCTGGAGGATGGATACGGAATTAATTTGCTTCCGCTCGCGTCTTTCTCGATGAATACATATCGGGATGACCCATGCGAATGTTTTCAGCTTAAGGGAGAACCGAAATACGGAGACAGGGAAAGACTTCTCGATATTAAGATGCACAAGGCTATGTCAATTATACAGTTTAAAGTAGAGGGACAGATTATAAAGAAAAATCCGGCATTTCAGATGGAGAGCAGGAATTTTTTGCATCATATTGATTATGAAAATGGAACAATTGAGATTGATGGGCAGATTTATAAACTCAAGGATACAAATTTCCCAACTGTTGATCCAAAAGATCCGTATGCACTTACTGCAGAAGAAGAAGACATTATGTGCCGCCTGGAAAAAGCCTTTATTAATTGCGGCAAACTACAGGAGCATATGAGATTTCTCCTAAATAAAGGAGGACTTTATAAAGTTTATAATAATAATCTGCTATATCATGGATGCGTTCCGCTTAATGAGGATGGAAGTTTTAAGAGTGTAAAAGTCTATGGTCGGGAGTATAAGGGGCGCAGTTTGTATGAAGCGCTTGAGAGTTATGTAAGAAAAGGTTTTTATGCACTGGATACACGGGAAAAAGAGCGGGGAAAGGATATGATGTGGTACATTTGGCTTCATGAAAATTCTCCGCTGTTTGGAAAAGATAAAATGGCAACTTTCGAGAGATATTTTCTTTCAGAGAAGGAGCTTCATAAAGAAAAGAAAAATCCATATTATGAGCTTTTGGAAAATGAGGAAGTAGTCAATAATATTCTGGAAGAATTTGGACTGGATCCAGAGGAATCGCTTATTATTAATGGGCATGTGCCTGTCAAAACGAAAAATGGGGAAAATCCGGTTAAATGTAATGGTAAAGCACTTGTTATTGACGGAGGTTTTTCGAAAGCTTATCAGAAAGAAACAGGTATTGCAGGGTATACGCTCATTTATAATTCACGGGGGATTATTCTCGAGGCACATGATCCGTTTGAGTCTACGGAAGCTGCGATTGAAAAGGAAAATGATATTCATTCAAGAAGTGTAACGATTAAGCGCCTTATGGAACGAAAACTTGTAGGTGATACAGATATTGGAAGAAATTTAAAAGAACAGATCAAAGACCTTGAGTATCTTCTGGAAGCATACAGAAGCGGACAGATTGCTGAAAAATTATAATTGCTAAAAACTCCCATTCATATCAGAGAATATATTTATCAGATTTGTAAATATTACTGTTAACAAGTATTACTTGATTAATATATGAATATATCCTTAATCAATTAAGGATAAGTGAAAGGGAGAACGCATATGAAACAGTTGAGAAAAATGCTCCTTACATTTCTCTGCGCAGGAGTCATTATGAGTGTGACAGCTTGCGGAAACAATGGCAATGCAGATGATAATGGAGCGGTTAACAATGAGACAACCAACGGAACCGAAACAGATAATGGGTATGTAAATGACACGAATAATGACAGCATGAATAATGCTACAGATGGAACCGGGACTGGAACCGGTAATAATAATGGTGTTGTAGATGAAATCGGTGATAACGTAGAACGTGGTGTTGATGATCTGGGAAATGATGTCCAGAATGGCGCAAACGATGTGACGGATAATCTGAATGATAATAATAACAGATAATCAAAAAAGGGTATGCCTCAAAAGATGGTATATCCTTTTTTACATAAATGGATGAAATGTGCTATAATTTATAATTAATTGTAATATTTCGGAGGAAAGATTCATGAAATTCAGACCATGTATTGACATTCACAATGGAAAAGTAAAACAGATTGTAGGTGGCAGCCTTACAGATAAAGGGGATAAAGCACAGGAGAATTTTGCGTCATCTATGGGTGCAGATTATTATGCAGATATGTATCGAAAGGACGGACTTTCGGGAGGGCATATAATTCTTTTGAACCCATCATCATCGGAATATTATCAAGCAACTTTAAAGCAGGCGAAAAAAGCACTTCAGGCATATCCGAAAGGACTTCAGATAGGAGGCGGAATCGGAGCAGAGAATGCAGAAGATTTTCTGGATGCCGGTGCCAGTCATGTGATCGTAACTTCCTACGTATTCCGTGACGGACAAATCCGATGGGAAAATCTTGAAAAACTCAAAAAAGCTGTAGGAAGAGAAAAAATTGTAGTTGATCTGAGCTGCCGAAAAAAAGATGAAGAATACTATATTGTTACTGATCGTTGGCAGACATTCACAAAAGTCCGATTGTGTAAAGACATACTCTACCAGATTGCTGAATATTGTGATGAATTTCTGATTCACGGTGTTGATGTAGAAGGAAAAGCTTCCGGAATTGATGAAAGGCTTGCAGAGATTCTGGGAGAGTATGAGGGAATACCGGTTACTTATGCCGGCGGAATCGCATGTATTGGAGATCTGGAAAAGTTTCGGAAATTGACGCATGGTAAGATAGATTTTACCATTGGAAGTGCGCTTGATATTTTTGGTGGAAAACTTCCATATAATGTGATAAAATGCTACGCATAGCAGATGTATACAAAGTGTTAACAGTTTGTAAACTGGTTGAATTGAAATATAGTTAGTGCTAGAATGAAAATTGAGTAAATTTTCGGACAAGGAGTTTTTGCAAAATGGGTTTATTACAGAAAATATTCGGAACACATAGTGAAAATGAATTAAAGCGAATCTATCCGATTGCAGATGCAATAGAGGCCTTGGAGCCAGAAATGCAGAATCTTTCAGATGATGAATTGAAAAATAAGACAAAAGAATTTAAAGAAAGACTGGGACAGGGGGAAACCTTAGACGATATCCTTCCGGAGGCATATGCGGTTGTCAGAGAGGCAGCATGGCGTACTCTTGGTATGAAGCATTATCGTGTGCAGCTGATCGGTGGAATTATTCTTCACCAGGGACGTATTGCTGAGATGAAAACAGGTGAAGGTAAGACATTGGTTTCTACACTTCCTGCATATCTGAATGCGCTTACGGGCCAGGGAGTCCACATTGTTACAGTAAATGATTATCTGGCAAAGCGTGATGCTGAATGGATGGGAAAAGTTCACGAGTTTTTGGGACTTACTGTTGGTGTTGTGCTTAATAGTATGGACAACGACGAACGTCGTGAGCAATATAATTGTGATATTACTTATGTTACAAATAATGAGCTTGGATTTGATTATCTTAGAGATAACATGGTGATTTATAAAGAACAGCTTGTTCAGCGAGGTTTAAAGTATGCGATTATTGACGAGGTTGACTCTGTACTGATTGATGAGGCGAGAACACCGCTTATTATTTCCGGTCAAAGTGGAAAATCCACAAAATTGTATGAGGCGTGTGACATTCTTGCCAGACAGCTTCAACGTGGTGAAGCCAGTGGAGAATTCAGTAAGATGAACGCAATCATGGGAGAGGATATTGAAGAGACCGGAGATTTTATCGTTAATGAAAAAGAAAAGAATATTAATCTTACGGAAGATGGCGTGAGAAAAGTGGAACAGTTTTTCCATCTGGAAAATCTGGCAGACCCGGAAAATCTGGAGATTCAGCATAATATTATTCTTGCGCTCCGCGCACATAATCTGATGTTCAGAGACCAGGATTATGTGGTGAAAGATGATGAAGTATTAATTGTAGATGAATTTACTGGACGAATCATGCCGGGACGCCGTTACTCTGATGGTCTGCATCAGGCAATTGAGGCGAAAGAACATGTAAAAGTTAAGCGGGAGAGTAAAACACTTGCTACAATTACATTCCAGAACCTGTTTAATAAGTTTAATAAAAAAGCAGGTATGACAGGTACAGCTCTTACTGAAGAAAAAGAGTTCCGTGAGATTTACGGAATGGACGTTGTGGAGATTCCTACAAATGTTCCGGTTATTCGTAAAGATCTTGAGGATGCAGTATACAAGACACAGAAGGAAAAATTCAAGGCAGTATGCGACGAGATTGAAGTGGCACACGCAAAACACCAGCCTGTTTTGGTTGGTACGATTACGATTGAAACATCTGAGCTTTTAAGCGGCATGCTGAAAAGAAGGGGAATCAAACATAATGTTTTGAATGCCAAATTTCATGAGATGGAAGCAGAAATTGTTGCTCAGGCTGGTATTCATGATGCGGTAACGATTGCAACCAATATGGCAGGACGTGGAACGGATATTAAGCTGGATGAGGAGGCAAGGGAAGCAGGCGGTCTTAAAATCATTGGTACTGAGCGACACGAATCAAGACGAATTGATAATCAGCTCCGTGGTCGTTCCGGACGTCAGGGGGATCCGGGTGAATCCAGATTCTATATTTCACTTGAAGATGATCTGATGCGTCTGTTCGGATCGGAGAGACTGATGAATGTTTTCACAACTCTTGGAGTGGAGGAAGGCGAACAGATTGAGCATAAGATGCTCTCCAGTGCGATAGAAAAAGCACAGGAAAAGATTGAGAGTAATAACTTTGGAATCCGAAAAAATCTGTTGGAATATGACCAGGTAATGAATGAACAGAGGGAGATCATATATGAAGAAAGACGCAGAGTTCTTGATGGGGAGAATATGCGTGACTCTATTTTCCATATGATCAATGATTATGTGGAAAATACAATTGATAAGATGATTTCTGCTGATGTGGATTACGAAGACTGGGATTTAAATGCTTTAAATATGACTCTGCGTAATACCATTCCGATGCTTAACATCAGTGAAGAGGATGTAAAAGGATGCAGTCAGAAACAGTTAAAGCATTTGGTAAAAGAGCGTGCATCAAAAGCATATGAGATGAAAGAGTCAGAATTTCCTGAGTCAGAACATTTAAGAGAAATAGAACGGGTAGTTCTTCTGAAAGTAATTGATGCAAAATGGATGGATCACATCGATGACATGGATCAGCTCAGACAGGGAATCGGGCTCCAGGCATATGGACAAAGAGATCCGAAGGTTGAATACAAAATGCTCGGATATGATATGTTTGGCGAGATGACCAATGCAATTACTGAAGATACAGTCCGTACATTGTTCCATGTAAAAATTGAGCAGAAAGTTGAAAGAGAGCAGGTTGCAAAAGTGACGGGAACCAATAAGGATGACAGTGCAGTGCGTGCTCCGAAAAAACGTGCGGATAAAAAAGTATATCCGAATGATCCATGTCCTTGTGGAAGCGGCAAAAAATATAAACAGTGCTGCGGACGAAAATAAGAAGATTATAATAGAAGAGTATTAAAAAAGAAAGAGGTGATGCGGGTGGTTGAATTGGATCAGTTTAAAACTTTAATGAATTCTTACGAAGAGCCTCTTGCCGAGATGAGGGATTCACTTTGACGTCTCTGGCAAGGAAAACAGAATTGAAGAGCTGGGACGTAAGATAGAAGAACCGGGATTTTGGGATAATCCTGAGAAATCTCAAAAAATTATGAAAGAGTTGAAAGATCTGCAGGAGCTTGTAAAGAAGATTCATGCGTTATATACAAGTTATGATGATATTTTACTCTTGATTGAGATGGGATACGAAGAAAATGATATTTCTATGATTAAGGAAATTGAAGAAGAGATTAAAAGTTTTGAAGGAAGATATGAGGAACTTAGAATTCAGACACTTCTTTCCGGAGAATACGATTCCTGCAATGCGATTATGACTATCCATGCAGGAGCAGGCGGGACGGAATCCTGTGACTGGGCAAGTATTTTGTATCGAATGTACAGCAGGTATGCAGAAAGAAAGGGGTTTTCGATTACTGTTCTGGATTATCTGGATGGAGATATCACTGGAATTAAGACAGTTACCTTTGAGGTAAATGGAGAAAACGCATATGGTTATCTGAAGTCAGAAAAGGGAGTGCACAGACTGGTGAGGATTTCTCCGTTTAATGCAGCGGGAAAACGTCAGACATCTTTTGCGTCCTGTGACGTTGTGCCGGATATCGAAGATGATATTGACATAGAGATTGAGGAAGATGATCTTAAAATTGATACTTACCGTGCCAGCGGAGCCGGAGGGCAGCATGTCAATAAGACATCGTCGGCAATTCGGATCACACATCTTCCGACGGGAATTGTGGTGCAGTGCCAGAACGAAAGGTCTCAGCATCATAATAAAGAGAAAGCAATGCAGATGCTTAAAGCTAAACTTCAGCTTTTAAAAGAGCAGGAGCAGGCGGAGAAAGTGTCAGATATCCGGGGAGAGATAAAGGAAATCGGATTTGGAAATCAGATCAGATCCTATGTTATGCAGCCATATACTCTTGTGAAAGATCACAGGACAAATGAGGAAAACAGTAATGTAACTGCTGTGCTGGATGGAAATATAGATATGTTTATTAATGCTTATCTGAAAAGGAGTGCCAAGCGAGCAGAGGGAGGAATGTTATGATCAATATAGCGGTAATGGGATATGGAACAGTTGGTTCCGGAGTTGTAGAAGTAGTCAACACAAATGGAAAACGAATCAATCAGAGAATTGGTGAAGAGCTGAATATCAAATATGTTCTTGATTTGAAAGATTTTCCGGGTGATCCGGTACAGGAAAAGATCGTTCATGATTTTGAAACGATTATTCAGGATGAGGATATTAAGATTGTTGTAGAGGTAATGGGAGGCATTGAGCCGGCCTATACATTTGTAAAACGTTGTCTTAAGGCAGGAAAAAGTGTTGCGACTTCCAATAAAGCTTTAGTGGCAAAGCATGGTGCGGAACTTTTGTCCATTGCAAAAGATAATAATATTAACTTCCTGTTTGAAGCAAGTGTGGGTGGAGGTATTCCGATTATACGTCCTTTGAATTCTTCTCTTACAGCGGATGAGATTGAAGAGATTACAGGTATTTTGAATGGTACGACTAATTACATGCTCACTAAGATGTTTTACGAAGGAGCCGATTATGATACTGTGTTAAAAGAAGCACAGGCAAATGGTTATGCGGAACGTAATCCCGAAGCAGATGTGGAAGGATATGATGCATGTAGAAAGATTGCGATTCTGTCTTCTTTGATTTCCGGACAACAGGTGGATTTTGAAGATATATACTGTGAAGGAATTACAGAAATTACAGTAGAAGATATGAAATACGCAAAAGCGATGGGAACAACGATTAAGCTTCTTGCTTCCAGTAAAAGAATCGGAGATCGTCTGTATGCGATTGTTGCACCGTGTATGTTGTATCCGGAACATCCACTGTATAGTGTAAATGATGTATTTAACGCGATTTTTGTGCATGGCAATGTCCTTGGAGATGCAATGTTCTATGGAAGTGGTGCTGGAAAACTTCCGACAGCCAGTGCAGTTGTGGCAGATGTTGTAGATGCGGCAAAGCATTTAAATCGCAATATTATGACGATGTGGAAGCAGGAAAAACTTAAGATTGAAGATAAAGGTGATGCCAAGAGACGATTCTTTATCCGTATGAAAGGTAACGCTGAAGAAATGGCAGAGAGCCTTAAATATTCATTTGGTGATATCGAGATCATAAAAGTAGACGGGCTTGACGGTGAATTTGGATTTGCGACTCCTGTTATGATGGAAGGCGATTATGATACAAGGGCCAATCGATATAAGGATCAGATCTTACATATGATCCGTATAGAAGGACAGAAAAGATAGGAGTGGTTTAATGAAATACATAGTAGTTTTGAGTGACGGAATGGCAGGAAGACCACTTGATGAATTAAATGGCAGGACAACATTAGAGGCAGCAAAAACTCCAGAGATGGATCGTCTGGCAAAAATGTCAGAAGTAGGACTTACATCTATGGTTCCGGAAGGTATGGCTCCGGGAAGCGACACAGCAAATCTGGCGGTTATGGGATATGATCCGAAGATTTATTATACAGGAAGATCACCACTTGAAGCACTTAGTATTGGAGTGGATATGAAAGATACCGATGTTTCTTTCCGGTGTAACATTGTTACTCTTTCTGAAGAAGACTGTGCATATGAGGATCGCACGATTATCGATCACAGTTCGGATGAAATCTCTACAGAAGACGCAGCAATACTTTTAGAGGCACTGAAAAAAGGGCTGAAAAGAGAAGGTTACACATTTTATGCTGGAACGAGCTACCGACATCTTTTGATTTGGAATAAAGGAAAAGTTGTGGAACTGACACCTCCTCATGATATTCTCACTAAGAGAATAGGGGATTATCTTCCTAAAGACCCGGTGTTGCGGGAAATGATGGAAAAAAGTTATGAGATTCTGGAAAATCATCCAATTAATGTGAAGCGTCGGGAAAAGGGACTTCATCCGGCAAACTCAGCATGGTTCTGGGGAGCAGGGAAGAAACCGGCACTGGATTCTTTTGAAGAGAAAACCGGAAAAAAAGGTGTTATGATTTCAGCGGTTGATCTTTTAAAAGGAATTGCAGTAGGCGCGGGAATGGATCGCATTATTGTCGAGGGTGCAAATGGAGGGCTTAATACAAATTATATCGGGAAGGCAAAAGAAGCTGTGAGGGCTCTTGCATATGATGGATATGATTTTGCTTATATTCATATAGAGGCCCCAGATGAGATGGGACATCAGGGAAGTATTGAAGATAAGATAAAAGCAATCGAACATATAGATGAAAAAGTATTGAGAACAGTAATTCGGGGTATGGAAGAAGCAGGAGAAGAGTATCGGCTGCTTCTTCTGCCGGATCATCCGACCCCGATTGAAGTACGTACACATACCGGTGAGCCGGTTCCGTATCTTTTGTATGACAGTGTCGATGAGAAAAACGGACCGGAAGTATACAATGAAAAGACAGCAGCCCAGACTGGAAATAAATGGCCGGATGGATATAAATTAATGGGGCATCTGCTGCAGGAGGAATTATGTTAGTTGTAAAAAAATTTGGAGGCAGTTCTGTCGCAAATAAAGAACGTATTTTTAATGTGGCAAGACGCTGTATTGAAGATTATAAAGCAGGAAATGATATTGTTGTTGTTCTTTCTGCCATGGGTGATACGACAGATGAGTTGATTGCATTAGCAGAAGATATTAATCCGAAAGCGAAAAAGAGGGAACTGGATATGCTTCTTACGACTGGGGAGCAGGTATCTGTTGCACTTATGTCTATGGCCATGCAGGCATTGGATGTTCCCGCAGTTTCTCTTAATGCTTTTCAGGTCAGAATGCATTCAACGTCCAGATACGGTAATGCGAGATTTAAGCGTGTTGAGACTGAGAGAATCCGTCATGAGCTGGATTCCAGAAAAATCGTAATTGTAACCGGATTCCAGGGTGTGAATAAGTATGATGACATTACAACATTGGGACGGGGAGGCTCTGATACTACAGCGGTGGCGTTGGCGGCAGCACTGCATGCAGACCGGTGTGAGATATACACGGATGTTGAAGGTGTTTATACAGCTGACCCAAGAGTTGTTAAGAATGCCAGAAAGCTGGATGTGATTACCTATGATGAGATGTTGGAGCTGGCAAGTCTTGGAGCGAAAGTATTACACAATCGTTCTGTGGAGATGGCAAAAAAATATAATGTAGAATTAGTAGTAAGATCCAGTTTGAACTATTCAGAAGGAACTGTTGTAAAGGAAGGAGCAAATATGGAAAAATTATTAGTCACAGGTGTGGCAGCAGATAAAAATACAGCCCGCATTTCCGCAATTGGAGTGGAAGACAGACCAGGAATTGCATTTAATATTTTTGATACACTTGCAAAGAACAATATTAATGTAGATATTATCCTGCAGTCTGTCGGACGCGATGGAACAAAAGATATCTCTTTTACAGTTGATGGAGGAGATATGGAGCATGCGATTGAGATTCTGGAACAGAACAAAGAAAGACTTACAATCAAAAATGTAACATGTAATCCTAATGTTGCAAAATTGTCTATAGTAGGTGCAGGAATGATGAGTAATCCTGGTGTAGCAGCAAAAATGTTTGAATCATTATATAACTCCAGGGTAAATATTAATATGATTTCTACATCTGAGATTCGTATTACGGTTCTGGTCGATGAGAAAGATATTGACAAAGCAATGAATGCTGTTCATGATGGATTTGATCTGGCAGATTAAAGACATTCTTTATGCATGAAACCGGTAATAATCTATAAAATAGAAGATTACCGGTTTTCTTTTGTAATCAGCATTTGCTGAGATAGCTGTTATGGTATTGAACTGAAAAAGTGACATCTTCACCGAACCAGTCTGGTGGTGTGAAGGAAAGAGCGGTGTCTTCATCTGGGAATTCTACTTCTGCTAAAATTAAAGGAGCCAGATCGTCTTCGAAAATATCTAACTCTATGGTAAGCATCTCAGAAAGAGGAATCATATAGCGTTTCTTTTTTATCAGGCGACCATCAATCTTTGATTTAAGGTGTTCATAAGATTCCAGGTTCAGGGGAAGATTATATTCTTCTCTGCTCATAAGACCTTTTGACTTGTAAGTGAGTTCGTATTTTTCATTGTCTTTTCGGATACGTACTACAGGAGAAGTATTTAGGTATCCCTGTTCAATAGTACGAACGGGAAAACAAGACAGATCATCAGGTAGTTTTTGAATAAGATATTTACGTTCTATTTCCATAATTAATCTCCTTTTCCAAAAGTTCAGGTTCCAGAGTTCTGTTTTCTGAATGAGTATGACTGCATGAGCTTTGTTCCAAGTATTATTATAATATTATAGTTTACACAAAAAGTAAACGATGCTACTATCTATTTAACTGTAAAATTAAGAAAAGATATTTAAATTATTAAAACAATTAGAAAAGAAAGGAGTATATTCATGATTAAAGTAAGTGTGTTGCTGGCAGATGGTTTTGAAGAAATTGAGGCTTTGACGGTGGTAGACTTATTAAGGCGTGCTCAGATATATGTGGGAACAGTATCGATCATGGAAGACTATGTGGTTCATGGCGCGCATGGGATCAATGTACAGGCAGAAGATTTGTTTGAGGAAGTTAATTTCGCAGATGTCGATGTAATCGTGCTTCCGGGAGGAATGCCGGGAACAACAAATCTGAAAGAGCATGAGGGAGTAAAAAGAGTAGTGTTGGATTTTGCTGAGAAAGGGAAAACGCTTGCAGCAATCTGTGCGGCACCAACAGTGCTTGGAGAACTCGGACTCTTAAAAGGGAAAAGAATCACTTGTTATCCATCTGTGGAAACAGAGATACAGGGAGCAGTGATCACAAAGACACCGGTAGCTGTTGATGGAAACATTATTACGAGTAGAGGAGTAGGAACAGCGATTGACTTTGCACTGGAATTGATTGCAGTTTTGGTGGGAAGAGAAAGAGCTTTGAAAGTTGCAGAATCCATTGTGTATGAATAGAACAGTGCAAGTGAGGAATGTTTATGAAACATGTTAAACTGATTTCAGGTATTGTTCTGATTTTTACTGTTATGATAGTGTCTGCAGGATGCCAGAAAGATTATGATGCTTCCGGCTATACGAATGCAATTCTTGATCTTCAGTTCCAGGGAGATACGAAAGCGGCAATTTCGATCATGGATGGAACTACACAAAGTTCTCTGATGGAGATGTACCGGGAATTTATTGATAATTTTACAACTGGATATATCACAGAAGGAATGGAGATTACAGATGATCAGGAGAGCGAGTTCTCGAATCTGGTGTCAGGAATTTTTACTTCTATGCGATATGAGGTAGGAGAAGCAGAGAAAATTGGGAAAAAAGAATATGAGGTTCCTGTTGTAATTCAACCGGTAGATGTATTTATCAGATACAGACAGCTCTTGACGGAAGACTCAATTATCATTTCTGGTAAGATACAGAGTGGTGAATATAGAGGAAGCGAAGAAGAGATAGAAAATCAGATTATGGAAGAAATTACTTCTAATGCATATCAATTATTGGAAAAGGCATATGAAAGCTGTGAATATGGTGAAAAACAAACCGTGATTTTACGGGTAAAAGCAGATAAAAATGGGATGTACGCTATTGATGAAGATGATATGAACAATTTGATAAAAAAAATCCTTCGTTTAGATGAAATCGGGGGCTAGATATTTGGAAATGTTTATGTTATACTTCTGTAGTGAATGTAATGTAGTATGCCCATTTTGTCACTACCAAAAGATGGGATAGAAACAGGAGGAAATAGTAAATGAGTTTACAGGTAGAAAAATTGGAAAAAAACATGGCGAAACTTACCATTGAGGTTCCTGCCAGTGATTTAGAAAAAGCGCTTCAGAGTGCATATATGAAGCAGAAAAACAAAATCAGCCTTCCAGGTTTCCGTAAAGGAAAAGTTCCGCGTCAGATGATCGAAAAGATGTATGGTGCTGAAATTTTTTATGATGATGCAGCAAATGAATTAATTCCAAAGGCCTACTCTGAGGCATATGAGGAATGTGAGCTGGATATCGTTTCCAGACCGGAAATTGATGTTGTTCAGATTGAAAAAGGAAAACCTTTCATCTTCACAGCAGAAGTTGCAATTAAGCCGGAAGTAACACTTGGAGAATACAAAGGGCTTGAAGTAGATAAGTATTCTACACGTGTGACACAGAAAGAAGTAGATGAAAAGATTCAGCAGGAAGCTGAGAAAAATGCAAGAACAATTACTGTAGAGGATCGTCCGGTTCAGGATGGTGATGAAGTAATCCTTGATTTCGAAGGATTTGTTGATGGAGAAGCGTTCGAAGGAGGAAAAGGTGAGAACTATCCTCTGACAATTGGTTCCGGTTCTTTTATCCCAGGATTTGAGGAGCAGCTTGTAGGAGCCGAGGCAGAGAAGGAAGTAGAAGTAAAGGTTACTTTCCCTGAAGACTATCATGCAGAAGAATTAAAGGGTAAGGATGCTATTTTCAAATGTACAGTACATGAGATTAAAGCAAAAGAACTTCCTGAAATTGATGATGAGTTTGCAGCGGAAGTTTCAGAATTCGATACATTAGATGAATATAAAGCTGATGTTAAGGCAAAAATCAAAGAGCAGAAAGCAACTGAGGGAAAGAGAAAACAGGAAGATCAGGCTGTAGAAAAAGCAGTGGCTAATGCATCATATGAGATTCCGAAGGCAATGATCGATACACAGGTAGATCAGATGGCAAATGATTTTGCACAGAGAATTCAGTCACAGGGACTTACTTTGGAGCAGTACTTCCAGTTTACTGGAATGACATCAGAGAAGATGATCGAGGAACTCAGACCACAGGCAATCAAACGTATTGAGACACGTCTTGTACTTGAAGCAATTGCAAAGGCTGAGAATATCGAGATCAGTGATGAAAAACTGGATGAAGAACTAGCAAAGATGGCCGCAAGCTATAATATGGAAGCTGATAAGCTCAAAGAGTTTATGGGTGAAAGTGAAAAGAAACAGATGAAAGAAGATATGGCTGTTCAGGAAGCAGTAACATTCCTGGTAGATAATGCGGTAGAAAAATAACATCAACCATCCGTTAGATGGACAGTCAGACAGCAGACAGGAGGCAAATATATGAGTTTAGTACCTTATGTCATTGAACAGACCAGCCGTGGTGAGAGATCTTATGATATTTATTCCAGACTGTTAAAGGATCGAATTATCTTTTTAGGAGAAGAAGTTACAGATGTATCAGCAAGCGTTATTGTTGCTCAGCTTTTATTCCTTGAAGCTGAGGATCCGGAAAAGGATATTCACCTGTATATCAATAGTCCGGGAGGATCAGTAACAGCAGGTATGGCTATTTATGACACAATGCAGTATATCAAATGTGATGTAGAGACTATTTGTATTGGTATGGCAGCAAGTATGGGATCATTTTTGCTGGCAGGAGGAACTAAAGGGAAGAGACTGGCTCTTCCAAATGCAGAAATTATGATTCACCAGCCATCCGGTGGTGCACAGGGACAGGCAACAGAGATTCAGATTGCTGCAGAACATATTTTAAAGATCCGTCAGAAATTGAATAAGATTCTGGCAGAGAATACAGGTCAGCCTTTGGACGTGATTCGCATTGACACAGAGCGCGATAATTTCATGTCAGCAGAAGAGGCAAAAGAATACGGATTAATCGATGAAGTGATTGTACGCCGTTAATTTGTTTGAGGTGAGAGTATGATAGGTAAATACGACGATCAGATCAGATGTTCGTTTTGTAATAAAACACAGGCGCAGGTTAGAAAGCTGATTGCCGGACCGAATAATACTTATATTTGTGATGAATGTGTTGAGGTGTGTTCCGAGATCATTGATGAGGAACTGGCATATGATGAGAATGGACAGTGGAGTCCATTCTCAGATATTAATCTCATTAAACCTGAAGAGATTAAAGCATTTTTGGATGACTACGTAATTGGACAGGAAGAAGCAAAAAAAGTACTTTCTGTGGCAGTCTATAATCACTATAAAAGAATTATGGCAGGTCGCGACCTGGGGGTTGAATTGGGGAAAAGTAACATTCTTATGCTTGGACCAACAGGCTGTGGAAAGACTCTTCTTGCCCAGTCTCTTGCAAAGATCCTGAATGTTCCATTTGCAATTGCTGATGCTACAGCCCTGACTGAAGCAGGATATGTAGGAGAAGATGTAGAAAATATTCTTTTGAAGATTATTCAGGCAGCAGATGGTGATATCGAACGTGCTGAATATGGAATTATATATATTGATGAGATTGACAAGATAACAAGAAAATCTGAAAATCCATCAATTACCCGAGATGTATCCGGTGAAGGAGTTCAGCAGGCACTTCTTAAAATTGTGGAAGGTACAGTTGCAAATGTTCCTCCGCAGGGTGGAAGAAAGCATCCGCATCAGGAGCTTATTCAGATTGATACGACGAATATTTTATTTATTTGTGGTGGAGCCTTTGAAGGAATTGATAAGATCATAGAAAAACGAATTGATCAGAAGTCCATTGGGTTTAATGTAGAAATTGCAGAGAAACATGAGAATAATGTAGATTTTCTCCTTTCTCAGGTACTACCTCAGGATTTGATCAAATTTGGTCTGATTCCGGAACTTGTAGGACGTGTTCCTGTTAATGTTTCTCTGGAAATGTTAGATAAAGATGCGTTGATTCGTATCCTCACAGAGCCAAAAAATGCACTGGTAAAACAGTATCAGAAGATGTTGGAACTGGATGGCGTCGAGCTTACATTTGATCAGAAAGCTCTGGAGGCAATTGCAGATATATCTATGAAGAGGAGAACCGGAGCGAGAGGTCTTCGCGCTATTATGGAAAATATTATGATGGATATTATGTATCAGGCACCATCAGATGAGACATTACGGACATGTCATATTACTGAAGATGTGGTAAAAGGCTTGGGTCTTCCGGAATGTACACATGCATCAATTCGGTCTGAGAGTGCATAAGAGCAATAAAAATCAGGTTGTTAAGCAGAGTTATTTCTGCAATGAAAGGGCGGGTGCAAAAAATGATTGCGCCTGTCCGTTTTAATATACGGGAGAATGAATATGGAAAATGAAGTGAAAAGTCTGCCGATGGTGGCACTTCGGGGAATGACAATATTACCTGAAATGGTAAGAACTTTTGATGTCAGTCGCGAAAAATCTCTGAAAGCAATCGAGCACGCGATGACAGAGAATCAGAAGATTTTTTTGTCAGCCCAGAAATCATTTGAGATAGAAGATCCGGATTTCAAGGATTTATGTGAGATAGGATGTATTGCGTCTGTTAAGCAGATTGTGAAAATGCCAAAAAAGATCAGCAGAGTATTGATATCGGCAGAGAGCAGAGCCAGACTTAATTATCTGGAAGAGAATGAAGACTATTTGCGTGCAAATGTATCGATCGTGGAAGATATTGATACATCAGTAGAAAATGCGGTTGCTGAAGATGATTCAGTAAATCTGGATGCAATGATCTGCGGATTGAAAGATATTTTTAAAGAATACATGGCGAAAAATCCGAAAGTATACAAAGAAATATCAGCACAGATCGATGAAATACAGGATCTAAAGAAACTGGTAGATACAATTGCAGCCAATTTCCCAATGCGTCAGCCTCAGGCGCAGGAATTTCTGGAGGAAGTCCACCTGATGAGCCGGTATGATATGTTGATATCAAGAATTGTTCATGAAATCCAGGTGCAGAATGTAAAGGAAGAAATACAGGCGAAAGTAAAAGAGCGCGTGGATAAGAACCAGAGGGAGTATATTTTAAGAGAAGAGCTGAAGCTGATTCGCGAAGAACTGGGCGATGATAAGACGCTTTCAGACGCAGATGAATTTAAGCAGGCAACAGAAGAGCTGAATGCACCTGAAGAAGTAAAGGAAAAATTGTTTAAAGAAATCAAAAGATTTCGTAATACTATGAACAGTCCGAGTGAATCAGGGGTTATCAGAACATATATTGAGACAATGCTTGAGATGCCGTGGGATAAAACGTGCAAAGATCATAGCGATATAGCATACGCTAAGGAAGTGTTGGAAAAAGAACATTATGGTCTGGAGAAGGTAAAAGAAAGAATTGTCGAGTACATGGCGGTGAGGGCACTGACAAAAAAAGGTGATAGTCCGATTTTATGTCTTGTGGGTTCCCCCGGAACTGGAAAAACCTCTATTGCAAAGTCATTGGCTAAAGCGTTGAAAAAGCCATATGTACGTATTTCCCTTGGTGGCGTGCGGGATGAAGCTGAAATCAGAGGACACAGAAAAACTTATGTAGGTGCTATGCCTGGAAGAATTGCCGATGCCATGAAGAGTGCAGGAGTGAAAAATCCTTTGATGCTTTTGGATGAAATTGATAAAGTCAGCAATGATTATAAAGGTGATACTTTCTCAGCTTTATTGGAAGTATTGGACAGTGAGCAGAACAATAAATTCAGAGATCATTATCTTGAGGTGCCTCTTGATTTATCAGAAGTGCTTTTTGTGACGACCGCAAATTCACTCCAGACAATTCCACGTCCTCTTCTTGACCGTATGGAAGTGATTGAAGTGTCAAGTTATACTGAGAATGAAAAGCTTCATATTGCTATGGAGCATTTGATTCCAAAGCAGATGGAACGTCACGGCTTAGACGGGGAGCAGCTTACGATCAGTAAAAAAGCAATCTGGAAAATAGCGAGAAGCTATACTAAAGAGGCAGGAGTCCGTCAGTTAGAGAGAAAGATTGCAGATATCTGCAGAAAAGCTGCAAAAGAGATTTTTGAGGAGAAAAAG
The DNA here is from genome assembly GCA_051879455.1 of Lachnospiraceae bacterium. GTDB lineage: Bacteria > Bacillota > Clostridia > Lachnospirales > Lachnospiraceae > MD308. The sequence goes on along the minus strand of JBJEMB010000067.1, from coordinate 2,480 downwards.
AAAAAAGTTCGTGTGACAGAACGTAATCTGGAACAGTATCTGGGAAAGGAACAGTATCTGTATCAGATGGCGAATAAAAGAAATGAAGTAGGAATTGTTCGAGGGCTTGCATGGACAAGTGTGGGTGGAGATACTCTCCAGATTGAAGTGAATATTATGCCGGGCGAGGGGGAGATCCTGCTTACAGGACAGCTTGGAGATGTAATGAAAGAATCCGCAAGAACCGGGATCAGTTATATTCGTTCTGTCAGCAAATCTCATAAAATTGATGAGAGGTTTTTCAAAGAACATGATGTACATATCCATATTCCTGAAGGAGCTGTGCCGAAGGATGGCCCATCAGCCGGTATTACTATGGCAACAGCAATGTTTTCAGCAATTACCGGAAAGAAAGTACGAGCTGATGTTGCAATGACAGGCGAGATTACACTGCGAGGAAGGGTTCTTCCAATTGGAGGGTTGAAAGAAAAACTGCTTGCAGCGAAAAGTGCTGGTATCAAAACAGTAATTGTGCCTCAGGAGAACTTGCCGGATATTGAGGAAATATCGGAAGAGATTACAAATGGGCTGGAGATTGTGCCAGTGTCTTATATGGATGAGGTCTTGAAAATTGCGCTTGTAAAGTCAAAAAAATAGAAAAGTAAGAGGATAATATATGATTATAAGAAGTCTTAATCTTGAAACGGTTTGCGGAATTACGAGTAAGTTGCCGGATAATAAATTACCGGAGATTGCCTTCGCCGGGAAATCGAATGTAGGAAAATCTTCGTTAATCAATGCGCTTGTAAATAGAAAGTCTTATGCAAGAATTTCAGCAACACCGGGAAAGACACAGACAATCAATTTTTATAATGTGAATGAAGAGTTGTATCTGGTGGATTTACCTGGATATGGATATGCAAAAGTTTCTGAGAAAGAAAAAATCCAGTGGGGAAAATTGATTGAGCGATACCTGCATGGTTCGAAACAGTTAAAAGCAGTTTTTTTGTTGATTGATATAAGGCATGCACCATCTGCGAATGATAAAATGATGTATGAGTGGATTTTAAATCAGGGCTACAATCCAATTATTATTGCTACAAAGCTGGACAAGATTAAAAGAAGCCAGAAAGATAAGCAATTAAAAATTATCAGGCAAGGGCTTGAATTAATACCCGGAACGATTGTAATTCCATTTTCATCTGTGACAAAGCAGGGCAGAGAAGAGATATGGGAGCTTATGGAGACATATGAACAAGAATTTTAAAGAAGAGCAGAAAGATAAAAGACCATATTGGAAAGTAATTGTAAGCCTTACATTCAGTTTGATCGGAACGGTATTGTTTCTGATCGTAGGTTATAAATTACTGGTATATTTCATGCCGTTTGTAGTTGGATGGCTGATTGCTTCTATTGCAAGTCCGGTTGTGAATCTGCTTGAAAAAAAGTTAAGATTGTCCGCAAACTGGGTTCGGTAATTATGATAGTGACAGTACTTACCGGAATCATACTTCTGATTTATCTGATCTGCAGTAAATTGTGGAAAGAAATTGAAACATTTTTTCAGATTTTACCATCTATGTATGAAGATATCGAGAATGGATTCGGAGAAATCGGAGATGGCATGCAAGGGATGTTTAAATTGCTGCCTGATGGGATCCAAAGCGGAATTAGTACTATGATCAGTGATATGGATGAATCAATAGGGAAAATAGTTGCCAGTCTTAGCACTCCGACGGTATCTGCTGCGGGAAGGCTGGCAAAAAGAATACCTTCTATTTTCGTCGCTACAATTGTAACTTTTATCGCAGCATATTTCTTTATTACTGACCGCGATGAAGTGCTTAGATGGGCAAAGAAAGTCACACCAGATCCAATTGTGATTCGCATGACAATGGTGAGTGATAATTTAAAATATGCAGTTGGGGGATATCTTAAGGCACAATTTAAAATCATGGCAGTTGTGTTCTGTATCCTTGTATTTGGATTTATGATCATGGGAATCCATTTTTCTTTTCTGCTTGCAATTTTAATTGCTTTTTTGGATTTTCTTCCATTTTTTGGAACTGGAACTGCACTTATTCCCTGGGGGATATATAAGTTCCTGGTGGGTGGTTATCGAATGCTGATTGGCTTGATTATTTTATATATTACTACACAGCTTGTGCGTCAGCTGATTCAGCCTAAACTTGTAGGAGACAGCATGGGGATGAAACCACTCCTTACATTGTTTTTTTTATATGCAGGTTACAGGATCGGCGGTGTATTTGGAATGATCTTTGCGGTGCCGACCGGCTTGATTGTCATAAACCTTTATAAAGCTGGGGCTTTTGATTATATACTGGATGACGTAAGAATTCTGGCAGAAGGAATTATTAAATTGCGGGACAAAGAATAGGTTTTGAATATATGATATGTTTTAGGGGAAAGCAATTGACATATGAATTACAATTCATTAGAATGATTTCCATAGTAACTATTGGATAGTGTTAAGAATGGAG
>JBJEMB010000066.1:0-21038 GCA_051879455.1 Lachnospiraceae bacterium | reverse complement strand
AAATGTTAAAGTTGGAATGTATGTAGACGAGAATGGTCCGACTACAATTTTCCCTGATAATGCGGAACAGCCGAGAAAAGATGGAAGTATGGAGAAGGCGAGAGAATGATTGATGATAAAAAAATAAAAGAATATGTAAGAAAGATGATCGATGAAGATAAAATGCATAATGATGAAGGAATAAAAAAATATACAAATAAAATAGTTGATGAACTCGGAAACGATGAAGACGTAATAATTTCTTACATCGATAGCCTAAATGATGAGGACCTTTATGACATATGCGTAGTTTTTTTTAATCTGTCAAAGAAGCTGAATAGTAAAACTTTGTATGAAAAAATGAGAAAGATAGAGGAAAAACATCCGAATGTTCATATGCATTATGAAGTAGAAGAGACGTATATTTCGTGACATCATAAAACAAGCTATGAAGATAGGATTTCTTGATATAATAGGTTAAATAACAGAGCAGTAGAAAAAGTGGTAAAAAAGAGTGGATTTACACAGAGAAAAATAAATAGTACAATGATACTAACCGATGACAGGTAAAAATATCTTGTTATATTCAAGACTCCGAAAGAAGAGTTGTATGGCGAAAAGCTATGCAACTCTTTTTTTATACAGAAAAGAAAGGAGGCATATCGTGAAGGTAGAAAAGGCATATGCGATCAGCGACGCAAAGATATCATTTGTATCACTGGTCGATAAGGCTGCAAACAAAAAGAAGTTCCTGATCCGAAAGTCTGACGACTGCGAAGATGATTCACAGGAATTTGTATCATATGGAAAGATCATCCAGAAGAGCGAGGAAGGACATCTCGTAACAGGAATCGTCTATGAGCCTATGACAGAAGACACAGACGGAAATTACATGACGGCAGAAGAGATTGAAAAGACGGCACACTGGTATCTGAAAAACGGAAAGAACGTGGACATACAGCACTGCTATGAAGCAGCAGATGGTGTGGATGTTGTGGAATCCTATGTGACGAAGAGCGATACGAAGATTGGAAACGAGAACGTAAAGCCTGGCACATGGATCATGACAATGGAAGTCAGAAACGACGGAATCTGGAACAAGATTGAAAAGGGAGAGATCACAGGATTTTCAATGGGAGGGTTTGGTTCAGTGTCAAAGGAAGAATCAGAAATCAAAAAGGAAGAAAAAAGCATTCTGGACAAGATCGAAGATTTGTTCCGGAGAAACAAGAAGGAGGATATGGAAGAAATGGAAGAAATCGAGAAACAGGGAAGATGCATGAGTAAAAAGAATATTGAAAAGATCAAATGCATCAAAAAAGAGATTGAAGGTCCGCTGGAGAAATTAAAGAACCTTTTAGAAGAGATCGGTGAACCGGATCCGATGGAACCGGAAGACATGATGGATAAAGCATGCGGAACTTCCAGTAAAAAGGAAATGCAGAAAATGGTAAAAGAGGAAGTGGAGAAGGCGCAGAAACCTATTTTAGACGAAATGAAGAACATGATGCAGGAAATCATGAAAATGAACAAGGAAAGCAGCGATGATGGACAGGACGATGATGAAAAGAAAGAAGAAGATCTGGTCGAAAAGGCAGTAAAAGAACAGATTGAAAAATCAGAGACAGAGCTGAAAGAAATGATGGAAAAAATGAATACAGAGCTTCAGTCTTTGAAAAAGAGCAGGGGCATTCCATCAAATCTGAATGATGACAATGGAAGCGTCCAGAAGAAACAGGAACAGCATTATATGCATGGAATTCTTTAAGAAAGAGAGGGATAGATAATGCCAGAAACAAAGGATATCATCAACAAAGCAGGGGAAAGCACGATTCAGACTACAAGCATCGCACATGGTCTGTTAAACCCGGAACAGGCAAGAAAATTTTTAAAACAGACATTTGAGGCAACAAATTTAAGCCCGCTTGTAAGACATGAGATGCGGACAGCAAAAAGTGGAGAGATTGACAAGATCGGAATTGCATCCAGAATCTTACGTGCAAAATCAGAAAACACAGATGATGGATACAGAGCAAATGTAAAAACGAGCGTGATCAATTATGCCTGCAAAGCAGTAAGACTGCCATGGGAGATCACAGAGGAAACGCTTAGAGAGAATATCGAAGGGCAGCAGTTCGAGTCGATCGTTACAGATCTGATGACAACGCAGCTTGGAATTGATATGGAAGACCTGTATCTGAATGGAGATGAGGACACTGCATCAGATGCGCAGGATTACGATTTCCTGAAACTGAATGATGGATGGATCAAGCAGATCAGCAATGGAGGTCATGTTCTGGATGCAGCAAGTGAGTCAGAAATGTCACTTGATATTTTCTACAAGGCATTACAGAGTATTCCGAATAAATACAACAACGGAAAATTAAAATGGCTTATGTCTCCGAAACGTGCGCAGGAATGGGAGCTTTATCTTCTGAACAAAGTAGTAGGACAGGGAGGAGCAGTTCCTGAAAACGTGTATACTTCACCTGCAAAGATCCAGGCAATCGAGTGCCCGTCAATGTCTGATGACAAGATCATTTTGACGGATCCAAAGAACCTGATCGTAGTAAATACTTACAATATGCAGATCAGAAAGACAACAGAAGGTAAAGAAGCGATCATGAAGGATAAACGATTCTATGTATGCCATCTTGACTTCGATACAATTATTGAAGAGTTGGACGCAACGGCAATTATAGAGAATCTTCCAAAAATCTGATAGGAGGATAGAGCCATGTATTTGATTTTAAAAAAAGGAATGTCGTACACGCGTGGAAAAATCAGCGCTATGAACGGGGAAAAGATTAAAGTAGATGAAAAGACAGCAATCGAGCTTATGAAAACGGGAAGATTTGAGCAGGAAAATGGATTATATGAAGATAATTTGGAAGATACGAAAGAGGATACAGTGAAACAGGAAAAAGAAGAGACAAACGGAAAGAAAAATTCCCAAAAAACAAAGAAGGAAGAAAAACAACAGGATCAGAAAGAACCAGAAACGGTTCCGGCATACGAATAGTGGAAAGAAGGTGAAGCATGAAACGGCCATGGATCACACCGAATGATGTAAAAGAGTACACAGAGTCTGATGCAGTCAGAAAAAAAGAAGATTCAAAACTGAAATTTGATATTGCAAGGGCGGAGGCATACATCATAAAACGGACAAATAATCCGTTCAAGGAAGATCTGCCGGATGATGTGAGAATGGCTGATATCATGCTCGCCGATGCGTATGCAAGAAAGAGCGTGGAAGGAAGAACGGAAAACGGAGGAAAGATCTCATCTGAGACGTTTGACGAATATTCTTACACGATTGACACCAGTACGGACTACATAGGAGAGCTTGATGTCGGTGTACTTCTGGATCCATATGTGATCGAAGAAGGAAAAGGGAAGATTGTCATGCGTATGAGAAAACTGTAGGGAGGTGTCAAAGATGTCACTGGAAAGATTATTCGACCATACATGCGAGATATACCATCTGAAAAAAGAAACATCAGACATAGGATTTGGCATCAAAGATGAGGAAACGTATGGATATGACATGGACGAAAAACAGGATCCAGTATCCTGCCATTTCGGTGTAAGAGGTTCTTCTATCAGCACAAATCAGGGAGAACCTATGAATGAACTGGATGCAAGGATAAAACTGACACTGCCAATTGGTACAGACATCCGTGTAAATGACAAGATCATAAGCCGGCAGACAGGGTATGCGTATATCGCAGAGACACCGAGGAATATACGAGGACATCATATCACGGTAAATATTAAGCGTATGAAAGCTGCAGAGGGGGCGTTATAAATGTCCGGACAATATGTGGAAGTAGATGTACATGAATTAAAAGATTTCTGCGACAGACTTGACCGTATGGCTTCCTCTGATACGTTTAAAAGAGAGTGCAGGGAATTCATGGAGTCGATCGGAGATGAATTTTTACGGATCGTTCAGGATGAGATCATACGAAGGGAAGTAGTTGATACAAGATTACTCTTGAACAGCTTCCAAAAAGGAACAGAAGGAAATATATGGTCAACAAGCGATGGAGGACTGACTGTAGAAGTAGGAACGAATGTAGAATATGCTTCATACGTGAATGACGGTCACTGGACATGCAGTGCAGGGGAAAAACAGAGATGGGTTCCTGGAAGATGGAACGGAGATAAGTTTATCTATGAACCGGGTGCTGATACAGGTATGCTGTTAAAACAGAAATGGATTCCTGGAAGACATTTCTGGGATTCAGCAATTCGAATCATTGAGAGGATGTTTCCGGAACTGATGGAACGAAAACTGGATGAAATGTTAAGCAGATATCTGTAGATAAGAAAAGAGGAAGATATGAATAAGACAGAGCAGGAAAGGGCGGCGATTGTATATTTTGTCCGGTCACTTGGACTCGGACTGAAAGAGTACTTCAGAGAGATACCGGAGAATATATGCACGCCGTCCATTTATTATCCAAATCCGGAAATATCTGCAGGATACGATACATTTACATCATATAAAAATTCGTATGTGATGTACGTGAAGGTGATAGGAAAAAATACAGAAGAATCATCCGGAATTGCTGGAGAAATCGTAAATTCAATTCAGAATTCACGGAGAAGAATCCAAATGCCGGATGAAAAAGGAAAGATGACATCAAAGGTATGCGTGATAAGACGCATGGATGTGAAGACGATCGATACAGGAATTACGCAGGTCGAGCTGGAATGGGATGTGAGGAAAAATATGGACAGACCGGACAAGATACAGAACTTCCGATTCCGTAGAAATGAAAAATAGAAAGGGGAACAGGTATGGCAGCGAATACAGCAGCAGTAAACGAAGAAGACAAGAAGAAGCAGAGAGAAACAGAACGTGCGTATTCAGTCAGCGCTCTTGAAAAAAAGAGTATGGAGCTGTTTGGAATATCAAAAAGCACGTTCATTGGAGCATTCTTTGATCAGGACAAGGAGAAAAAATATACTATCAACCAGGCAAAAGCAATCATTGAAAGCTGGAAAAAGAAGGAGGCGAAATAGTTATGTTTGCACAGATGTTTAAAGACGGAGAAGAAAAAGTAAGACCTGGTACTTATACAAATTATAAGGCGAAAGCGTCAAACAGTATAAAGAAGACAACCAGAGGTGTGACGATGCTCCCATTTTTAGGTTATGACTGGGGAGAAAACGGGAAAATTTATAAGGTCACAAACGAAGCTCCGGACGAATTCAAGACAGAATTTGGACGCAGTGTAACATCGGACAATGGATTCATGAAAATGCTGCGTCTTGCAATGAAGAAAAGCAATACAGTATATGTCTACGTTTTAAGTGGAGGAGAAAAAGCAAAAGTTACAGCAGGAACGCTTACATGTACGGCAAAATACGGAGGAACAAGAGGAAACAGTCTGAAAGTGGAATCTGAGGAAGTGATCGGTGAAGGATTTACGGTTACTGTTTATCTGGACAACGAAAAAGTGGAACAGTTTACAGGAGCACAGACGGTAGAAGATCTTTTAAACGCTGATAGCGATTATATTGTATTCAGCGGAACAGAAACGGAAGAACTGACAGAGTTTGCAGCAAAGCCGCTGGAAGGTGGTACAGATTCCATGAATTCAAATGATGAGTTTGTAAATTATCTTGATTCGGTCGAGACGATCAACTGCCAGACTGCAGTCATTCCGGTTGAGGATGAGAGTCTGAAAGAAGTCGCAGTTGCAAAAGCAAAGTATCTGACAGGAGAACCTGGAAAGAATGTTCAGTTTGTCATTCCGGACTGCAGAGCAAACGATCCTTCCGTGATCAGCGTAGGGAATACATTTTCAGATGCAGATGGAGTAGTTGATATCAAACAGGCATGTGCATGGGTGGCAGGAGCTACTGCAGCCGCTGAAAAATCGGAATCCTTGACATATACGATTGTGGAGGGAGCAACAGACGTATCTGGATCAACGAAACACGAAGAAATTGTTGAACAGATCAAAAAAGGAAATTTCATTTTCTCAAAAGATCAGGACGAAAATGTCATTGTGGAATATGACATCAATAGTCTGACGAATCCGGCAAAAGGACAGAACGATTCATTTAAGAAAAACAAAGTGATCCGTATTATGCAGTCATTCGCAGAAGATTTAAGGCTGAATTTCCCACCGAACAAGTTTGACGATAATGAGGATGGATATAATCTTGCAGAAGGAATCGGGAAATCGTTACTTGATACGTACGAAAATAAAGAGAAAGTGATCAAAAATGTAGACTATGGAAGCGACTTCAAGGTATGCAGGGATGAAAGCACAGGAGAAGTACTTGTTATTGATTACGCGATACAGCCGGTAGACAGTAAAGAAAAAATCTATCTTAGAGGAACGATAAACTAGGGAAGGAGAATTGATATGGAAGAAAACAGACGGCACATAAGCCTGAGACAGGGAAAAGTGGCACGAGATGGAGAAGTGATGCTAGATACATGCAAAATAGATATCACGTACAAAGTGGAAGTGTCAGAGACGAAATCTCTTGGAGAAATGGGAACAAACAGGAAATGGATAGGACGTGATGTAGAAGTTGTCGTTGAGGAATACAGAGCAAACGACAATGCAAAAAAAATGATAGAAGATTTTGAATCAACAGGAAAGACACCTGAGTATACCATTCAGGGAATACGAGACGATCATGACAGCGATTACTACGATAAATATCAGAAGGATGAGGTAGTAACAGTAACAGGATGCGTTCCAAAAGGAGATATTTCAGCTTTAAATCTTGATATGGATGGAGACGTTGTAAAAGATACGATTACGTATGGTGGAAAGAAGATCAAGTTTAATTAGGATTGAGAGGTTATGGATATGGCAGAAAAAAGCTTGGCATATTTTATGCGTGAAGAATTAAAAGAGGAAAAGATCATCAGCATGGAAGGACCGGAAACAATCAAGGACGAGAAAGGAAATACGGTCGTATTTCAGATAAAAAAGCTGAGTCAGGACAGAATTGATCAGATCTATGATATGTATGAGCGGGAAGAAGTGGCGATGGATCCGAAGACAAAAACTCCGTTTGAAAAAAATGGTCATGTTTTGACAAGAGTAGAAAAAAATTATGACAAGGCATTCAGACATTTGGTAGTAGAATCTTTGGTATATCCGAATCTGAAGGATAAAGAATTGCTGGAGTTTTATAACTGCGTGGATGCAGCGGATCTGTTTTCGAAGATGTTTACAAGACAGGAGAGAGAAAAAATCACTGATATGATCAACATCGTGATCGGAGTGAAAGAGAATACGGAAGACGAGGATTTAAAAGAAGCAAAAAAATAATTGCCAGGAATGGAAGCCTGGCATACTGGTCGGCTTATTTCCTTATCAAGTGCGGGATAGAGCCGGAGAAATTTTATAAAAAGCCTAGAAGAACACAAATGTTCTACATAGCTGCAGCACTTAAATTTTCAGAAAAATAGAGGGAGGAGGCAGAGAAAATGTCAGATAGAAAAACGTTGGCCGTGATATTCCGCGCTGTAGACGAAATGTCAAGCAAAATAACACAAATTTCCAACTCAATAAGACATGCAACACAGCAAATGGAGCAGTTTGGAAGAAATGCAAATCAGGCATTTTCTAATGCGACACAGGATTTTGATAGAATGGCACAGTCTGCCTCCAGAACCGGACAAGAGATGTCAAGAGCACAACAGGATGCCGCAAATGCAGCAAGGATTCTTTCGCACGAAGAGGAACAGGCAAGAAATGTAGTAAGTGACTCAGAAAGAGAAGCACAACGGGCTGCAGATCAGCTAAGGAATCTTGGAAACCAGTCTGACCGGACAAGCGATCAGACAAGACGAATGGGTGATTCAGAACAGCGTGCTGGTCAAATAATGGAAGAGATGAGACGGCACGTAGAGCAGGCTAGAGAAGAATATGAGAGACTGCAAAGGCAAATGGAATCGTCCGGAGAGAATACGGATGAAATGCGTGATCGTGTAGAACAAGCAAGACAGGAATATGAAAGACTTCGAAGACAGATGGAAGATACTAGAAGAACAACAGAAGAAAACAGGGATGAAACAGAGCGGGAAACGGACGCGATGCAGAACCTCGGAAGCATTCTTGCATCTGCCGGAATTGTGGCAGGTCTGAAGAAGATTGCAGACGCTGCACTGGAATGTGCATCTGCTGCGGAAACGGTGGAGACTTCGATTGCGAAGCTGCAGACGATTTCAGGAGAAAAAATGATCGGAAGTCTTTCGAGCCAGATCACAGACCTATCAAACAGTAGCGGTATAGCAGCAGAAAGTCTTGCAGATGTAGCATACAACGCAATTTCAGCAGGTACAGATGCGGAACAGTCTGTAAATATGGCGCAGACGGCATCAAAACTGGCCGCGGCAGGTTTTACGGATACATCATCCGCATTATCGACGCTTGAAACAGCATTAAACAGTTACGGAGATGCAGCCGGAAGCGCGGAAGACATATCGAATTCCCTTATCATGGTTCAGAACCTTGGTGTTACAACGGTTGCTGAGCTTGCAAGCAATATGGGACGTGCAATCGCAACGGCATCTGCATACGATGTATCACTTGGAAATCTGGAATCTGCGTTCATTTCAACAACAAAATCCGGAATTTCCACAGCAGAATCGACAACCTATATATCAAGTATGCTGAATGAGCTTGGAAAAAGTGGAACTACGGTATCGAATACACTGCAGGATAAGACAGGACAGAGTTTCGGACAACTGATGTCGAGTGGAAATTCACTTGCGGATGTGCTTGGAATTCTATCTGATAGCGTAAATGGAAATTCAGAAGCAATGATGAACCTGTGGGGAAGCGCAGAAGCAGGAAAAGCGGCCGCTGCGATCATGAACCAGGGGTTGAATACATTCAATGAGAATCTGCAGACAGTTCAAAACTCGGCAGGTGCTACGGAGCAGGCATTCCAGACAATGGCTGATACAACTGAACATTCGCATACGAAGATGCAGAATGCGGCGAAGAATTTAAGCGTTGCGATTGGAAATCAGTTGAATCCGGCATTATCGAAATTCTATGAAAAAATGTCGGAAGTATTTACAAAAGCTGGCGAAGTGATCGGTGAACATCCAAAGGCAACAGCAGCCATTGCATCTACTGTTACGGCTGTAGGAACGTTTACGGCAGCAATTGTAGGAATGACAGCAGCAGTAAAAGCAGCATCGATAATTGGACCGTTTTTTACAACGATAAAAGCAACTGTACTTGCACATCCTGTCATGCTTGCAGCAACAGCTTTTGCAGCATTAGCGGCTGGAATTATGGCATATAAGTCTGCCACAGCAGAGGATCCAAACGAAAAACTGTCAGCATCATCGCAGAAACTGGCAGATAGTGTAAGCGAAACAGAAGCAGAATATTCCAAAGCCTGCGCAAAATTCGGAGATACATCAAACGAGGCAATGTCTTTGAAAGATAAGATAAATTCTCTGAATGAAGAATTCCAGAATTCGAAGCAGACAGTAGGAGAATTGTACAGTGAGATTGACAATCTGACGGAAAGTCATAGTAAGATCGTGTCGAGTTATGACGACCAGAACAAAAAGCTGACAGAGAATAAATACCATGCGGCAAATCTGATCACAGAGCTTCGGAAATTAAAGACGGAAACAAACGGTTCTGTATTGACAAATGAAAAAGCAAAAGCGATCGTATCAAAATTAAATGAGGAATATCCGACTCTTGGAACAAACATCGGAGAGGTTGCAACAAATATTGATGGTCTGGAAAAGAAGCTGAAAAAACTGAACGAGGTACAGACAAAACAGCAAAAATACGAAAATGCTTCCAGTACTTATACAGACCTTGTGGAAGAACAGGCGCAGCTTGAAGAGGCGAAGGAAAAAGCATATGAGAACTATATGCGTGCGAATAATGCGATCGCAGATCAGTCGTTCTGGGAGAACGTAGGAACATTTTCAGATTCATTATTTGGAAAAGGCCTTTCTGTTGAGTATGATGATGCGAAAGAAAAATATGATGAGATAACGCAGGCACTGGAAGAAAATAAGCAGAAACAGCAGGAATGTTCGGACACCATGCAGGAATATGCAGACATTATAAATGGAACAGGAGAAGAAGCGGTTGCTGCTTATGATGCTTCAAGTATTGCGATAGAGCAAACGAAAGAAGAAATGCAGAGTTTGATAGAAAAGTACTACGAAGCATATACAGCAGCTCAGGAGAGCGTTCAAGGTCAGTATAGCCTATGGGACGAAGTGAAAAACGAGTCAACATCATCGATGGAACAGTTGAATGCAGCACTTGACAGCCAGATTGCATATTGGAATTCTTATTCAGAAAACCTGAATAACCTGCAGAGCAGAAACATTGACGGATTGCGTGAAATGGTAGCGAGTATGGACGATGGTAGCGAGGAGTCAGCCGCTGCACTTCAGGCAATGGCTGGAGCAAGTGATGAACAACTGAAGACCATGGTAAGTAAATTTCATGAGCTACAAGGGACACAGGATGAGACAGCAGCTAATATGGCTGACAATGCGACCGGATTCAATGAGTCAATGGACAGCATGGGAGAAAAGATGAAGCAGACGGTTGACGACATGAAAATGGATACAGAGGCAGACAAAGCTGCAAAGGTAACTATGGATGCGTATGTGAACCGTTTGAGATCGTATGCACAGAGTGCGTCAGATGCTGCAAAATCTGTAGCAGATGCAGCGGCGAATGCTTTAAATCGGAATGCAATTCCTGTCAATGCACCACAATCTATAGCAGCGGTTCAACACAATGCATCCGGAACGAGAAGTTCTGCACCTATATATGTGGCGGGAGAAGAAGGACCGGAGCTTATCGTATCTGGATCTGGTGGAGGAGATACTGTTTATACAGCTGATCAGACAAGACGTATCGCAGACGCATTGATGACAGGAGATGCGGATCCAAGGTGGATAGAAAGTGGAAATCCTGTAATTGCTGTTCCTCAGAGATATGTTTCCACAGAACGGAAAGAAACGGAAAATACAAATAACAGGAATATCACAATTGAGATAAAAGGAACCGGAAGCATAAAATCAGATGGAAGAACAAGTCCGGAAACTGTATGGAACAATGCGAAAGGACAGTTAAAGCAGACGATCATAGACCTTTTACAGGATGAAATGTATGAAGAAGGGGATGGAACGTATGAGTACTAGCATCATGAAAACAAATAAACTGAGTTATGATTCGAGAAAGAAGCAGATAACACAGAAAAAAATTGATGCAAAAAACAAGAAACACAAATACGAGATATGGATTACATACGATTCCAATAAAGAAGCCATACAGATTCCGGTCATGCCGGAAAAAGTGACTATATCATATCCGGAGAATAACGGGAAAGAGGAAGTATGTGGAATTGGAGATATAACGATAAAGGAAAAACGTGGAAGGTTTCAATTAAAGTTCAGTAGCAATTTTCCGGATACGCAGTACCAGGGAAGCATTAAAAATCCACTAAAACCGAAAAAATACGTTGATTTTTTGAAAAAATGCATGAAACTGGATGGACCATGCAGGATGATACTGACAGGGAGCCCACTAAGGATGAACAGTCTGGTGACGATATCTTTTGAAGCTGAAGAACAGGGTGGAGATGTAGGAACGGTCTATTACAGTCTGACAGCAACGGAGTGGAGAGAAACAAATATAAGAAAACTTGACATCAGAAAAAAGAAGAATGGTAAGAAAACAGTAAAGAAGAAAAGTGGAACAAACAGAGCGAATACAAAGGAGAAGAAAACAACATATACCGTAAAAAGTGGAGATTATCTGATGAAAATAGCAAAAGAGACACTTGGAGATTCCAACAGATGGAGAGAAATTTATGAGAAAAACAAAGGTGTGATCGGTCAGAATCCGAACATGATTCAAGTAGGAATGGTTCTTGCGATTCCATAAAGAGGTGCATGAAATGGGGAAGATAAAACTTACTGTATATCATGATAACAGAGGATGGGATGTATCCGGTATCGTTAAGCAGATAACTTGGTCAGGAAGAAAAGGTTCTGCTTCCAGAACAATAGAAGCTGTTCTGATTGACGATCCGAGCAGAAAGCAGATTGGAATAAAGAATGTGGAAAACGGTTATACATGCATATTTTCTTACAACAAGAATGAACTGTTCAGAGGAATAATTAAGAGGGTTAGGTATGGCAGCGATAAGACAATGACAATCAAAGCTTATGATATATGCGATTATCTTGCAAATAGTAAGGATTCTTTCTGCTATGAAAATAAAACAGCAAACGAAATCGTATCAGATGTACTGAAACGAGCAGGTTTAACGGAAGGAACGATAGCAGGAACAGGTTATAGGATACCATCGCTTAAGAAAGAAAAGACAAGCTATTACGACATCATATTGGAAGCACTAAGTTCCACCTATAAAGCTACGAAAACAAGGTATGATATTAGAGCAGATCAGAAGAAAGTAGATCTGTACGAGAGAAAGAAAAATGCAGTTCAGTGGATACTGGAAACGAAGTCAAATATTACAAATTATGAATATTCGGACAGCATTGAGAAAATAAAGACCAGATATCGCGTGTATTCAAAGGAAGGAAATCTTGTGAAAGAGTATGCAGATTCCGAACTGGAAAAAAAGATTGGAAGATATGCGATGGCAGATAAAGCGGACGACGGGTCAAATGAAGCGCAGCTCGATAAGCTTGTACGTACAATGGTACAGGAAAATGGTAAACCTGAAAAAACAATAAGTATAGAAGCACTCGGCATACCGTCAGTTAAAACAGGGGTTTGCATTTATCTTTCTATTCCGGAACGAAATTTGAAACGAACGTACTATGTAGACAGCGATACGCATGTTTTTTCTGGAGAAAAACACACGATGAAACTGTCACTAAATATAGCATCTGATATATCAAGTATCGAATAGGAGTGATGATCATGCAGAACCCGACAAGCATAAAGCAGATTCTTTTATCTATTGCGAAAGAAGGAATTGATGAGACAGACATACGTGCCGGAGTAGTTATATCGGAAAAGCCTTTAAAGATCGCATTAAAAAATAATGCGAAAATGATACTTTCGGAAGTTGATCTTGTTGTTCCGATTGAGATGAAAAAGAGAAATGAAATAGTTCATTTAAAAATGAATGGAATACAGTTGAACACACCGGAAGGAACAGTAACTGCAGACATTGACAGAGATGCAGAAATTACAATTGACGGTTCCCCAAAGTCTGGAGATATTGTATATCTGCTGAGATATGGCAGACAGAGAAGATATTACCTTATAGGGAAAGGATAGGTGATGTGCATTATGGATATGGAACTTGAACTTGATGTGGAAGACACAGACGATGAAGAGGAAGAAGAAAACAGCACCTATCAGATCGACTTTGAAAATGGTCGCATAACAGGGAAAATAGACGGAATAAAGGCTGTAGAACAGGCGATTAATAAAATGATTCTGACTGAGAGATATAAGAACATGATATATTCTACGGATTATGGAACAGAGATAAACAGCACAATAAACGTAGAAAATGCAAGTGATGATTTTCTGGAAACAGCGCTGGAAGATGTGATAACAGAAGCACTGCTTTCTGATGACAGAATCATCGAAGCGAAAAATTTTGAATTTTATGATTCCTATCCGACAGAAGACAGCATGACTGTGGAATTTGATGTGAATACAATTTACGGAGATACGCATGTGAGCACTGTAATTGAGAACGGATCTGTATCGTATGTAGATAGCATATAGTATGGAGGTGACAGCAATGTTTGAAGATGAAAAAACCGAAGAATACTGGAAAGAGCTTGCTGAGGAAAAAGGAAGAGAACTGAAAGTAGATACGCGAGAGGGAAGCGTATATATGGACACACAGGCTGGACACTGTATGAGGACTGCAAAGTTTTACAATGATCTTGACAGCGTATCTGATATGCTTTCCATAGATACATGCTTTGGAGAAATACTGGAAGAAAAAGCGCAGATGGAAGGTCTGGAACGTATTCCTGCAATTTCTGCAAGATACTCTGCACAATTTGAAGGAACGATTCCAGATGATGGTTCTGAATTTTTCTGCAGTAATTTGTATTTTATATGGAATAAGAATGGATCATATCTTGAATCGGAAGAATCTGGTGAAAAAGCAAATTATATAGAGGAAGGAAATAATCTGATTCCTATGGATAACATAGAAGGTCTTGTTTCTGCAAAAATTGGAAAACGTATCCTTCCTGGAGCGGATGAGGAAACAGATGATAGTCTGCGTGAAAGGCTAAGAGAAAAAAAGACAGGAAAGCCTGATAATGGAAACAAGCATAATTACAAAACATGGTGTGAATCAATACAGGGTGTCGGTAAAGCAGTTATTTATCCATTATGGGCAGGAGAAAATACAGTAAGGGGAGTTTTATTTTCTACAGATGGAACTAGCGCATCAGACGAGATTGTAAGTGAAGTGCAGCAGTACATAGATCCTATCGAATACGGATTCTTAGTTGAAAAAGATGGAAAAGAATACACTTTCGGCGATGGCGTAGGGGAAGGACAGGGTAATATAGGAGCGCATTTCCTTTCTCAGGCTGCAAAAAAAGTAGAAGTAAGAATTACAGCAGATATTGAAACGAAATCAGGATATACAGTGGAAGAGTTGCAGATAGCGGTAAAAGAGAAAACACGGGAGTATATAAAGGAGATCATACTTTCTGATAAGGAAACGAGCATAAAAATCGGAAGCATTGGAACTATCATTTACAATACAGAAGGAGTAAACGACTGTTTCTATTCCACTCTTATGATAAATGGAAAATCAGAGACGTTTAAGTTCGAAACAGATGAAGCTCCGTATGTGTCGGAGGTGGTACTGAATGTCGTTTAACATATTCAGAAACAATATACGATCCGGGAAAAAAGAACTGGATTCTTATATACCACAATGGTATGAGCAGATACTTGAAATGCACGCAAATAATACTTTTGCAGGATATACGCTTGACAGGATGTCAGAAGAACTGGAACGACTGATTGTAAATCAATTCATTCAAACATGCGATGAGGATACACTTGGAAAATTTGAGTATTTTCTAAAGATAAAAAATACATCCGATGATTTAGATATGAGAAGGAAGAAAGCTTTTGCGTACTGGAATGGAAACAGAGTTATAAACAGAACAAGAATCAGAGAGCTGACTAGAATTTTCATTGGATGCGATTCTGAAGTATGGTTTGATCACGTGTTACATATTAAACCATCGGAAGAGAATGTTTATCTTCCGGAAGAACTGTCTGAAATACTTGATGATCAGATTCCTTCACACGTACCAGTTGAATTTATATTTGATAAGAAAATAATTATACAGGTAGAATACAGGAAGTTTGAAAAAGTGTATGCGCTTCCGATTTGCGGAACGATGCGTATAGGAGGAAGATCATATATATCAACGATCGGATATACAATCCAAAGAAGCGTGGAAACAGCGCAAACAGTGCAAAACAAAACCGAGGAATTAAATCTTTCCGGACAAACAAAAACAGGTACAAAGCCTGTACAGATGTCGTACGGTCTGTTTGTACGGTCTTCCACAGAAGCAGACCAGAACATGATTGGCAAAACGGAAGATCTTCCGATGCCTGGAACGATGACATCCGGCGGAGGAAAGACAGACGAAGAACTGTCTATAACGCAGAATATAGAATCGGAAGTATCTCCTGATGTTGTATATGCTGCATCTGCGGAAAAGAAATGCAGTACTGATCTGAAAGGAACAGCGAAGCTGATCGCATCCGTAACAGACCAGACAGAGACTGGACCTGTGATAAGTGTGAAAGCATCTGCCATACGAAGGTGCGGGGATGCTACCTGCGGCACAGAATAACGTACAGCATTTGGACAAGGAGGTGAGAGATATGTCCTTTTGGAGCACAGAATTTATGTCTGACAGAAGAAAGCAGTGGTTGAATTCCCTTGTGAAATTCCAATATCGCGTGAACGGAACATGGAAAGACGCCACAGTGAACGACAAGAGAATTGAAGGGAATACGCTTGTTATCGTAGCTAGTTTCCCACGGTCTGGAAGCGCGGAGACCATAACAGGAATCCGCATCATCGACGTTACCGGAAAACAATGCGGATACACAGATGCAAATCTGGTCAGAACAAAGAACCAGGGAGCCGCGACAAAGTTCGAGTTCCCAATTTACGAAAAGGAGGCGTAAATGAGATATGGCAGGAAGAGAACAGCCTTATTTAGACAAACACGCGACAGGAGTATACAGTCCAACAAAGTGGCTCGATGATATTCCTGGGATACAGGACGGTACACCGCTCGACGAGCAGAACTTTAATAACCTCGAATGCGGAGCAAACAGCGCGAATCTGTCGGTTGAATTTTTGACAGAAGTGACAAAGAAAAACGCGATGCAGCTTGAAAATGTAAGCGGGGAAATTCTTACCGTAACACTGACGAATACAGCCGGAGCGTTTTTTAACAATTCCGTGAAAACCGTGGCGCTGCCGGTGAGGCGTGATACACTTGATTACTCCGTTGAGTACGAGATTCAGGGCGATGTGAACAATGTTGGAGACGTCGTTGTATATGATAAGCAGGTAAACGGTTTTAAAGTGAAGTACACAGGAAGTGCCACATCCGTGACACTGAAACTATTTGTAAGAGGAGGAAATGCAGCATGAGTGTAGGAATAATCTGTAAGAGCGATGAGAGAAAAAGACAGGCAGACGAAGCGCTTAGAGACTATGGAATAGACCCACACAGAGCAACTGCAGAGCAGAGAGAAATGGCGGATTGCATCGGGCAGAAGACAAATGAAGCTTATGTGGATGCAGGAAGATTGAGATAGGAGGAAAAGATCTATGAACGTAGTGGAAATGACACAAGGGGAGAAGATCCCGTACGTGGTAAATAAGAATAAGATTACTTTTGATGATGAGTTGACATTGAACGTCCAAAAGCTGGAGCGTGATTTTGATGTCGTGATAGATGTCTGCATCGACAAATATGGAATGCTGACAGCCGGAACGCTGGGACTGAAATATGCAGCACAGATCGAGATTCCGTCCAGACAATACACGGAGAAAGAAGTTGAGAATCCGGATTACGATCCGGACGATGAAAACAGCCGCGAGACGGTTACGGAGCGCGAACCGGTACCGTTTAGCATGGACAACGTGACGCTGAAACTGTACGCGATTTAGGATTAAGGAGGAAAAGAGATTATGGCAAATTATGATCAATATGCAGAAGCTGTGAATGCTTTGTCTGGAGGAAAGAACGTCGTTTTGCTCGATGATAACGGACTGCCATCCATTTACTGCGCAATAAACAAATTGAAAAATTCTGAGATAATTTCTGGTGGAAGCGAGAACACACATCTTGCTTTTTCAGTAAATGACGTGGAAAAGAGCAGATTTTTTGTTTCAAAGTATCAAAACGTTGTTATTAATGGAAGAGCCTACAGCCTTCCACACCGCGATCCAAAAGTAGAAATCAATTTCGACGAAGCACGATCTGCCTGCGAAGCAAAGGGAACAGGATTCCACTTAACAACTATGGCAGAATGGGCGGCAGTTGCTTTGTGGTGCCGCAAAAACGGAACAATGCCACATGGAAACAACAATTTTGGCTGCGACATTTCTGCCACACACGAAAAAGGACAGGAATCGTCAAAAGATAGTGGAAAAACAGGAAGAACCTTTACTGGTTCGGGTCCTGCAACATGGGGACACGACTGGACTCAATTTGGCATCCAGGACATGAACGGAAACGTATGGGAATGGTTAGGCGGTCTGCGCATGGTAGACGGACAGTTCCAAATAATCCCATACAACAATGCAGCGCTCGGTTCGGAATGCGATATGTCCTCGTCATCGACGTTATGGAAGGCTATAAAAGCAGATGGATCGCTGATTGATCCTGCAACAAAAGATGGAACCTTGCACTACGACTGGATAAGTAGCAAGATAACGCTGACAGACGCTATCGATACGTTTACGACAGACGCAGGAGAAGGTACGGAGTACAAATCGCTTGCACTGAAAGATGGTTTAACTGTTCCGGAGATCGCAAAGGCTCTTATCCTGTATCCGGACGAGCCGGGCGGAGATTACGGCGGCGATTACAGATACATTGACTGCGTCGGAGAGCGTTTGCCGTTCGCCGGGGGCGGCTGGGGCAATGGTGCGAGCGCGGGCGTGTTCCGCGTGAACCTGAACTACCCGCGGTCGCCTCGCTCCTGGCACATCGGTTTCCGCTCCGCTTTTGTAGAACTGTAAACTGACAACTGATATCTGTTTTGACGAGCGTTAGCGAGTCTTATGAAGAATTAAATGAACGCAGAAAAGAAAGATGAAACAAAAAACACAACGCTGCAGAAGATAGAAGACCTGATTGGATATGCATTTCCGCAGATAGATAAGTTTCCGAGGCAGGAAAGAAGCTATGGCGGACTGGCCACGAAGTTAAGAACAACGATAATGAACATGGCGGAACGATGCATGGATACAAAGAAATGCTTCTATCCAAAATCCACGCTAAAAGTCCTTAACGAACTGGATAAGGAAATCCAGTATGCGAAGTTTTGGACGAAAACTGCATATCAGATGGGATATTTTAATATCCAAAGACTGAGCGTGATGAATGATTATCTTGATCAGATTGGAAAGCTTACCGGAAGCTGGATAAAAACGGTCATGGAATCGGAAAAGGAAAGCAGCGCAAAGAAATAAGAAAGAAACACCGGGAACAGGCTATTGCGTTTGCCGATCGCCGGGGGCAACTGGAACAATGGTGCGAACGCGGGCGTGTTCAACGTGAACCTGAACAACCCGCGGTCGAATCGCAACTGGAACATCGGTTTCCGCTCCGCTCTACCCTCATATGCCGGATCAGCAGTATATTTACGAATATCCTGCCAGTGCGAGGGGATAAAGGAGCCTGTTTCCACTCCAATAAGGAGAAAAACTACAGACCGGAAAAGCGGATTCGCACAACAGCCTGCATGAATGATCGGAGTTCCGCGGCCATCATTCAAACATGTAAGCCGCAAGTAGCGTTACATGCGCGAAAGCTGCGATAAATGAAAAATGATACAGAAGAGGGAAGTATGAAGCTGAAAAATGTATTTGACCTGATATTTTCAAAGAAAAATCTTTATCTTGCATATGAAGATGCTGCCAGAGGGAGGAGGTATAGACCAGATGTTCTGGAATATACTGCCGATGTATGGGAGAATCTTACAGATTTAAGAGAAAAGATATACAGTGGAGATTATGAAATCGACAGATATTACATTTTTTATATTTACGAGCCGAAGAAACGAATGATAATGTCAATATCATTTGAGCACCGTATTGTACAGTGGGCGATATATCGGATTTTAAATCCCGTACTCGTAAAAGGATACATAAAAGATACATATGGATGTATACCGGGAAGAGGCGCGCTGAAAGCAATGCAGAGGCTAAGAGAATGGGTGAAGACAGTAAGCAGGAAACCAGATAGCTGGTTTTACTTAAAACTCGATATAAGTAAGTATTTTTATCGTATTTCACATGAAATTCTGAAAAAGATATTGAAGAAAAAGATAAAAGACAAACGACTGTTAGAAATCTTGTATAGCATAATTGATTGCAAGAATACACCGTTCGGGCTTCCACAGGGAAAATCGCCTGATGAAGTACCGATGTGTGAACGCCTGTATGAAGTTGGAATGCCGATTGGAAATCTGCTCAGCCAGATGTTTGCAAATCTGTATCTTGATCAGCTCGATCAGTTCTGCAAGCGTACCATTAGAATAAAGTACTATATCCGGTACATGGATGACATCATAGTTCTTAGCAACAGTAAGACACAGCTTCACAGCTGGAAAGCGCAGATAAGAAACTTTCTGGAGACGGAGTTAGAATTACAGCTGAATAATAAGACCTGTATCCGACCGATCAATCAGGGAATCGAGTTTGTAGGATACAGGATATGGAAAGAAAAAGTGGTTCTTAGGAAGTCGACCACTCTTCGGATAAAAAGAAGCCTAAAATGTGTAAGAAAGCGATATAACAGCTTTGATATCAGTTTCCGGGAAGCAACAGATACATTTGAAAGTTATCTCGGAATGCTGAAACACACTGACAGTACAGCACTTGTAAAAAAGCTATACGAAGATATGGTCCTTACTCATGAAGGACGGGAAGAACAAGAAAGTGATACATAGGAAAGAAGGGGATAGGATATGTCAGAATTGCTCTCGTTTGCGGAATATATTGACATTCAGAACGAAATAATCAAAGAGCAGTCAGATGCGCTGAATGACCTTATTAAGGTACTTTTGCAACATGTGTCTGCTGAAGAACTGGAAGCGATGCCGTTTAAGCAGAAGATATATCACGCTGCACAGCTCAGAGAAGAAATAGGGGGATAGGAGGGGAGAAAAGTGACAGAGGAACAGGTGGCAACGAAAATAACAGAATTAGAGCAGCGCGTATTGAGCAACGCACATCGGATCACGGATTTGGAAGAACTACAAAAATCGGTAAATAATTTAGCTATCAGCGTGAACACATTAGCTAACAATATGCAGCAAATGCTGTCAGAACAGAGGGATCAAGGGCAAAGACTAAAGGTGCTAGAGGAACAGCCTGGAGAAAGATGGAATAATATGCAGAGAACTGTATTTAATACCGTACTTGGTGCTATATCGTCCGCATTGGCGATTGGAATTATACAGCTTATTGTATCAAATATGTAGATTGGAGGAGATTACATGAGTGAAAAGAACAAAAAATGGCTGAAAGCAGCCGGAATTAGAGCGATTAAGACAGTCGCGCAGTCTGCCATCGGAGCAATCGGAGCTGCAGCATATCTCGGAGAAGTACAATGGCCATTGGTAGTATCTACGGCGGCTCTAGCCGGTATTTTATCACTGCTCACATCGGTAGCCGGATTGCCGGAGTGTGACGATAAATAATGCCGAGTTATAACAACTGCGATGTAGTTGTAACAACCGAAAACTGATTTCTACAACTGAACTTAGAAATTAGTTTAA
>JBJEMB010000065.1:0-21069 GCA_051879455.1 Lachnospiraceae bacterium | reverse complement strand
ACGGCCTACACGGAAACCTGATCTGTTTTGATTTCCAGATACCAGTTCTCAAAGACTACCTCCCAAAGCCACAAGCAAAATCTCAGAAACGGCGTACTTATACACCATCAAAAAAGACAAAAGAACCGGTCCTCCCGATTCAGGATCCCGTCTATCAGGAACCAGATTATGAAGACTTTCCAAAAGATCTATTAAAAGATAAATGGCCAGATTCGTCTGAAATGGTTCCTTTAGATAAAAATTCCATCATGTCATAAACGAAAGGAGAACATTTATGCCAAACGAAATGATTACCAACTCTACTGTATTAACTCTTGATTCCGATGCTGTATTGGAAACTGCCCAATCAAAGGCAGACCTAATCTGGCATGAGATCCAGAACGCATACCGTACCAGGAAGATTCTGACTGGTATGCTCGGCGGAATCGAGAAAACGGAAACCGGCAGTCTGATCGCAATTATTTACTACAAAGATTTCCGGACTGTCATTCCAGTCACAGAAATGATGATCAATCTGGTACAGGATGATGCCCATGATTATGGGGAACTGTCCCTACGCCAGAATAAGATTCTCAACAATATGCTCGGCTGTGAGATTGATTTTATAGTAAAAGGACTGGATGCAAAGACGCGCAGCATTGTAGCAAGCCGTAAAGAAGCCATGCTGAAGAACGGCAAATTTCCTATCTGGAGAAAGATGCAAACGGTACCCCAAAGGTACACGAAGACCGTGTCGTGCAGGCAAGAGTCGTTGCAGTCGCTGAAAAAGTGGTACGTGCTGAAATCTTTGGAGTAGAAACATCAATTTTAGCCCGTGACCTTTCTTTCGACTGGCTCGGCGACGCCAGAGAACGCTTCCATGTAGGTGACCATATTCTGGTACGTATTATGGAAGTTAATGCAGAAGATCCGGAACATGTCACCGTCCGGGCAGATGTAAAAAGTGTGGAAGGCAATACCAGCAAGGAAAACATGAAGAAATGTAAAGTCCAGGGCAAATATGCCGGCACTGTAGAAGACATTCACAAAGGTACCGTATTTGTCCGGCTCTCCATCGGAGTCAACGCCATTGCCCATTCCTGCTATGACAGCCGTACCGTTGGGAAGAAAGATAACGTTTCTTTTGTCGTAACGCATATAGATGAAGAACGGAATGTGGCAGTAGGAATCATTACCAGAATCATTAAGCAAAACTTATAAAATCAGCACATGATTGCCCTACAGAATTTAGTATATACAAAAATCCTAACTGTTGGGATATACAAAAATCCTAACCTTATTGTCACTGGTATCTGACTGTGTTATACTTAGCAAGTATAATTGAACAAGGAAGAATGCGGATGCAATTTCGAAACGCCCTCTAGTTTTTAGAAAGAGGGTGATGCCCATGAACACAATGGAAGTTCTTACTTTACTATTAGTAGTTTTTGCGGCTTTGACCTACATAGATAACCGACATAATAAGAAATAGCATCCACGATAACCCTAGGAAAGTTTGATGGATGCTATGTCTTAACATAGAAATAAATTAAATTTTACTGAGGGCATCAGATCTTGCATCTGATTACCTTTCTTAAGTAGATTATACACTGGGGGATGAGAGAAATCAAGTCCCCCTTTTTGACTTTATCCGGATCCTTATCCAGATACATATTTTCTCAAATTTCTGAAAACAAGCATTATTATCACCTATCCTTTTAAAGAACACCATACATACTCATTGTATTTTTAGCCGAATATTAGTTTAATAGCTTTTTCTTCGAAATATGATGGATATTCAGATAAATACGACAAAATATCATACTGAATATCAACAGTTCTCTTAATCAATCGTATTATTTCTTTTCTGCTTCCGGCTCTATATTCTTTTTCTATAATTTCCGCAAGATTTTTAGCAATAATACGATCATTAAAGCCCATTTCATACAATGTAATACTACATTGATTTTTCAATCCATATCGCATACGCTTTGATAATAATTTTAAATTGCTATTTAGGTCAGTATCATCCAAGTGATAATTTACATTTTCAATTATTGCAGCCATCATAAGTGTACAGTTATATCCGAAATAATTATCGCACAAATCGATTACTTGCTTTAATGAAATCAAACTATACCTGTGCCTTTGCATAATCCTAATATTATTTTCAATTGCGTATTGCAATATATCCACATAATTCTCTCCCAAAATCCATTTTATCCCAACATTTACCAATTCGTCCGGTTTATTACAAGCATGAATCAATGGGTAACCTGACGTAATTAATAATGGAAAAAGAACTTTTAAAAGCTCCTCTTCATTTTCACAACATGCAATATCAAAAATATGTTCCTCAATCCACTGCTCAATTTCTATCTCTTTTCGAACTCCTAAAAGTGATTTACTATATCTATTCCGCTTATCTGGCGTGGCAACTGTTTTTACAATAAATGAACCAATTAAATCTACTAAATGAAGCAAACGTTTTCTTTCATCATCAGTAGCGAAATAATAAGCCAATGTTTCCCTTATAATATCATGAATTGTATCTTTTGAATCATCATAAGTATCCTCAATTAAATAGAACAGTAAAAAACTTTCTATAGCTTCAATATTATTCACCATCTGAGTTACAATAAATTTTGCCTTATTGTATGTTTCCTCTTTTGCTTCTATCAAATCAGATAAGCGAGCCGTTCAATCATCCGAACTTATTTATAAAGGACTGTTGGAATGTATAAAGAAAAAACCTTTTGACCAGATCACTGTGAGTGATTTGCAAAAGGTTTCCGGAGTAGCAAGAACAACGTTCTATCGGGCATTTGACAATATTTCCGATGTGCTGTATTGGAAATGTGACACTTGTTTTTATGAAGTTTTAGGAAGCTATCACCCGAAACTGTTTCAGGGAGAGTTTGATCTTGCCAGACACTATTTTGACTATTGGGTAAATCATAGTGACATTTTAGAACTGTTGATGCAAATCAATAGACAGGACATTATCTATGCCTGTCACATGAAAAATGCTGATCTTTTGCAACAGCGCTTTGGAGAACTTCCTGGAATTAATATGAAACACGGCAATTATTTTATTGCTATCCGTACCGGATTTACCATCAGTATACTAACCGTCTGGCTCAAAGGCGGAAGAAAAGAAAGTGCTGATGAATTGGTGCAGATCATTGAAGAACAACTCAGTATATTGACAAAAAGTATAACAAAAAGCTAATGATACTTTTTCTTAGCTTTTTTATACCTTTTTTCAAATCAATTTCTAAAAATGAATGTAATTTTTTCTTATGCCTTGGTGATTACTTCTTGAACAATATTGCTCCAAAGCACCTCATCTCTATATTGAACTCGAATCAAATCTACAGTATACAAGTCGCCTATCCGGACGGCTCTTTTTATTTGTACCTGATATAGTAATCCTCAAAAGAAATATTACATTCATCTTTCGCTGTAACAAACTGATATGTTTTAACCAACGTCTTCCTTTCTTCAGCACCCTTTTGAATTTTCATGAGCAACGATAAAACCTGAAAATCATCATAAGCATATTCAATTAGGGCACTCATAAGTTCGTTTAACACTTCCTGTCTTTCGTACTCAGATTTTAAATCGATTCTCAAAATCCCCATACTCTTCCCGTCTGCTGCATATTTTAAAAAAGGACAGATCTCTATTGTTCCTATCAGATAATCAGTCTCTTTGTCAAGGATGCTCCAGCGTACAAAGTCCTGTGCTTCATACCGCTCCAGCCAGAATTCTACA
This sequence comes from Lachnospiraceae bacterium, assembly GCA_051879455.1. GTDB lineage: Bacteria > Bacillota > Clostridia > Lachnospirales > Lachnospiraceae > MD308. Next base: position 17,313 of record JBJEMB010000065.1, on the reverse strand, counting down.
CATCCTTTGAATTTTTCCAAATCTGTATAGTAAAAATCATCCTCACAGCAATCTCCATTGAAAAATCTTGCTGCATCCGGATCCGAATAGCAGGAAAACAACGCCTCTGCATCTTCCCGCTTAAGTTTTCTTATAATAAAATGCTCTGTTTCATACACAGGGCAATCTATAAATGGATTCATCTTTTGTACTCCTTCCTTCAAAAATGGAAATTTCTTCATGTTCCCTCGCCTTTCACAACTGTTCCATAGAAATAAATTTCCCATAGAATAAATACAGGTGGGTATTATGCCCACCTGAAACTGTCTCTATTTATTCCTCACGAAATGTAATGCTCTGTGTCTCTGCATCCATGGAATCTACGATTGCCAAAGATTCTACACGCAATCCCTGTTCTCTAAGCTTTGCGCCTCCCTGCTGGAACCCTTTTTCAATTACGATTCCGATTCCCACCAGATTCGCATGTGCTTCCTGGATAATCTTTACAAGCCCCATTGCAGCACATCCATTCGCCATAAAGTCATCAATGACCAGAATATTCTCTCCCGGCTGGATAAAACGGCTTGCCACAATAACCTCGTAAGTCCGCTTATGTGTAAAAGATTCAATCTGCGCCGACAACATTGTTCCGTCAAGATTGATCGACTGTGATTTTTTTGCAAATACCACCGGACAGTCAAAATACTGTGCCACGATTGCTGCAATACCGATACCGGATGCTTCGATCGTCAGAATCCGATCCACTTTCACATCTGCAAAACGACGCTTAAATTCTTTTCCGATCTCATTAAATAGCTTGATATCCATCTGGTGATTCAGGAAGTTGTCAACCTTCAGTACATTTCCCGGCTTAATAGTACCATCTTTTCGAATACGTTCTTTTAAAAGTTCCCTGTTCCTTCGTTCTTCCTTCTCCATTTATTTTAAACAAAATTATAACAGTTTCTACTTTTGTTGTAAATAATAAAGGAAGGAATTTCCCTTAACAATCCTCTGTTAAGAACAGCAGATGTTCTTCCGGGAACTGAAGATAATCCGGCATCCCTTTTTCATCCAGGATCTTCCACTTGTCTTTCTGTAAAAACCAGCAGATATTTTCTGCATTCCGATTCTGTTCCTGCATTTTTTCAGGTTTCAGGTAAAAGTTTTTTTCAAATGGAAGATTCGCACTTCCTGCCAGCCGAACTTTCATACAATTTTCTTTTCTCTCGCCCCAGACTGGAAGGAATTCATGCGCCCGAAATCCGACATACACAATATTCTCCGGAATCCTCTGGCTTGTCTTAAGTTCAATCCCCCAGTCAAGCGCTTTCATGGTATGCTCATCCAGTCTCTGTGCTCTTGAAAAGTTCTTACAGCCTGTCAGCCGTGCAGCTTCCTTACGCCTTGGATTCTCGAACAGTTCCTTCGTCTTTCCACTTATAACCACTTTTCCCTGGTCCAGAATCAGAAGATCCTCACTGAACCGATAGATTTCATCCCGGTTATGGGATACCATGATTACAATTCCGGGATACCCTTCCAGCATATCCATCAGTTCCTGCTGAAGCCGGTCTTTTAAGAACATATCCAATGCAGAAAATGGTTCATCTAACAGGATGACATCCGGCTCATACGCCATGATCCTGGCCAATGCAACTCTCTGCTGCTGTCCGCCGGATAATTCTCCCGGAAGACGTTCTTCCAGTCCTTCCAGCTGGAATCTCCGAATCATCTCACGCACCCGGTCCTGATTCTCCTGCTTTGTTCCTTTTAATCCGGCCGCAATGTTCTTAGCGACGGTCATCGTAGGAAACAAAGCATAATTCTGAAACAAGTACCCGATATTACGCTTCTGGGGCTTTACATTAATCTTCTGTCTGGAATCAAAGACCACCGTTTCATTAATGATAATCTCACCCTCGTCTGGTGTTTCTATTCCCGCTATACTCTTTAATGTCATGCTTTTCCCACATCCAGAGGCTCCAAGAATACCAATCCGGGAAGCTGAACTCTGAAATTGGATATCCAGGCTGAAAGCTCCGAATTTCTTTTTTACATCAACCGTAATTCCCATCTTCTGCGCACTCCTTTTACCATCTCTTGATATTCTTCATTTTCTTTCCTGATATGAGGTTCATAAGAATGATGATCACCAGTGCGATCAAAATGACAATTGCGACCCAGATTCCCGCTGTGAGATAATCACCGTCCTGAATTACCATGGCAATCTTCTGTGAAATGGTGCCTGTTTTCCCTGGAATATTTCCAGCAAGCATAGACGTTGCTCCATACTCTCCCAAAGCACGAGCAAAAGTCAGGATCGTACCGGATGCAATTCCCGGCCCCGCAGTTGGAACAACTACTTTCCAGAAGATCTGCGTTTCTGACATGCCAAGTGTTCTTCCTGCATAGACCAGATTCACATCAATCTGCTCAAATGCTGCCCTGGCATTCCGGTACATCAGCGGAAATGCAATGACTGTCGCTGCAATAATACATCCAAGCCAGGTCTGTACTACTTTAATATTAAAATTTTCATATAAAAATATTCCAAACGGACGTCTCTTACTAAAAAGCAGCAACAGGAAAAATCCGGCAACTGTTGGCGGAAGTACCATTGGAAGTGTCAGGATTCCATCAATCACTGCCTTCTTTCCAGGTGTCGTCTTTATAACCTTTCTGGCCGCAAATATCCCAAGGAAAAACGAGATGATCGTTGCGACCACCCCGGTTTTCAGTGATATCACCAAAGGACTCCAATCCAGATTTTTAAGTATCTCCATCAATGCTTCCATCGGTATCTCCTCATCCGTATTTTTATTCTACGTTTGTATCAAAATAGTATGCATCGAATACAGCTTTTGCTTCATCGGATAAAATGAATGCCAAAAAGTCTTCTGCTGCTTTCGTCTGCGCATCATCTGCTTCTTCATTTACAACTCTTGCGATTGGATAAATAACATTGCCTGTCAAATCATAGCTTACGGTTTCCAGAATCTCAATGTCATCTTCATATCCATAAGTATCGGAATAGTAAGTGGTTCCAACTTCACAAGATCCTTCTACAACCGCTGCAAGCACCTTGCTTACGTTATCCTGCTCACTGATCTCAACGCCGCCAAGAGCCTCAGACACCTGTTCAGTAGTGATCGTAGCCACATCGTCTACTTCTTCCAGGATTCCCATATTTACCAGTGCCTGTCTGGTATATTTTCCAACCGGAACGCTTCCACCTGCCAGTGCGATACTCTCTGCATCTCCGATATTCTCAAGTCCGGTCACTGCTGTGCCGCTGTCTTTTAAAGTAACAACTACAACCTGATTATTAACCACATTTGCTCTGGTTCCCTCTACAACAAGACCATCCTCTTCCAGCTGATCCATCTGCTTCTGAGCTGCTGAGAAGAAAATATCACATTCATAACCATCTTCAATCTGAGTTAACAGTGTTCCTGAGCTGTCTGCATTATAGGTAATCTTCACTTCTGGATGCTCTTCATGATACATCTCCGCCAGTTCTGTCATTACCGTATTCAGGCTGGCTGCAATGAAAACCTGGATCTCCGTCTCTTCTGCTGTGTCTTCCTGTACCGTTTCTTCTGTCTGCTCATTTTCCGTTGTTTCTTCTTTCGCTCCACAGGCCATCATCCCTGCTGCCATAGCAATTACAACTGCAACTGCTGTCAGTCTTTTCATAATTGTTTTCTTTTTCATCTTGTTTCCTCCTGATTCTCTCTTCCCCAGAAAAAATCGCAAGCAATGCTCCTGCCGGCAGCTTCTCATAAAGCTTCTTTCTGTTACTCTTGTAAAATTCTGAATTCATATTTCTTCATCCTCTCTTTCGAATCTATTAAGAGCCTACCATTCTCTGGTCAGGTCTTTCACCCATTTGTACTTCCTGTAATGGTATATTACCCACGGAATCTTGCCAACTTCATCCAGGCAGGTACATGCATAAACTACCAGGACCGGCCAATGCAAGAAGAATGTTCCCGCTGCTGCCAGCGGAATGGCAATACACCACATACAGATTGCCAGACTATACATATCGAACATCGTATCTCCCCCGGCCGCGAAGATTCCATTGATAATGATCGTGTTCACCGTACGACCGATCATATAGAACGCCATAATGATCATCATTCCGATCAGATACCAGCTGGCCTGATCCGTCATTTTCACAAAGCTTGTCACAAATGGAGTAACTGCAAGCATAATTGCTGTAGATAAAAATCCAGTCAGGAACGAAATCTTTACCAGACGGTCTCCGTACGCTTTACCACGATCCAGATGTCCCGCTCCCAGTTCATTTCCAACAAGGATTCCTCCCCCATTTGCAAGACCATTACACAGACAGCATACCAGGTCTCTCACCACTGCCGCAATCGAATTGGCAGCAGTCGCATCGGTTCCAAGATGTCCCATAAACGCTGAATAAGACGTAAAACCTACGCCCCAGAACAAGCTTGCTCCCAGAAGCGGGAGGGCACATTTTCTGAAATCTTTGGAAAGCAGACGATTTCTTTTAAACATTCGTTTCCATTCTGGATGAATATACCCTTTCCGATAGGAAAAACTCACAACCCAGATCAGTTCTATCACTCTTGAGATCAAAGTTGCAACGGCTGCTCCCTGCGCTTCCATTGCCGGGACACCCAACAAGCCAAAGATAAATATTGCATTCAATATAATATTAATGATCACTGCACCGGAGCTTACGATCGCGGTTTGTGCCGCATGTTCACTGACCTTCATGATTGCCAGATAGCATTGGGAAATCCCCGTCAGCAGATAGGACCATCCTGCGATTTTCAGATATCGCACACCAATCACGATCAGCGCCTCTTCATTCGTAAAGATCATCATCAGATAACGTGGAAAAAAGACACATCCGGCAAAAAAGATGAAAGATGCTGCTATGCTTAAACGAAGTCCTATACAGAAAATATCGTTTACTGTCTCCAAGTCTTTTTTCCCCCAATACTGCGCTCCCAGAATGACAATCGTCGATACAATTGCTGCCAGTACCATATTTTGAATAAACTGAATCTGCGTTGCCAGAGACACACCGTAAGTGATGCCGTCAGAAAAGCGTTGACAAAATTCTTATCTTTTGCATTTCCAGTCTTAATCTTAAGCCATTCGCCAAATCGTTCAAACCATTTTTCGATATCAATAACCTCTCCGACCAGAACTCCCAGTGTAAGGCAGAGAACCACCAGCATCGTCTGTCCGCTTTCCAACGCTCCGCCTTTGATCTTCATCATACCTTCCATTGCACCAGCTGTCCCAATAAACAGTACGCTGATTCCTCATGCCATACTGAGAGCTTCCTGATGACTCTCCTTCAGAAATTTTCCAAAAAGATGCCCTGCAACACCTCCCAGTATTACCCCGGCTGTATTAATCATCGTTCCTAATCCTATCATTTGTTTTTACCTCTGCATATTTCCTCATTTTTTGTCACTCTTTCTATTGTAACGGTTTTGCTCTTATATTTCATCATCTTTTTTTATAATCCTATTTATTTTAATAGGCATACTGATGGGACTTTTGATCCACTCATAGGTATGAATCGCAAAAGCATATAAAAAAAGGAAAAGTTCATTCGTAAAAAAATCAAGACGAATGAATTTTTCCTTTTCATATTAGATATTGCTAACAATCTCTGTTACCAACGCTTTAAACTGTTTTGCTACACGGTCTGCCGTCTCCTGCACTTCCTTATGGTCAAGTTGTTCTGATGACATACCCGCAGCCATATTCGTGATACACGAGATACCGCATACTTCCATTCCCATATGACGCGCTGCCATCGCCTCGCAGGCTGTACTCATACCTACAGCATCTCCACCCCAACTTCTGCATAAACGAACCTCCGCCGGAGTCTCATAAGCCGGTCCTGTCAACTGCACATAGACACCTTCCTGTATCTGGATTCCCATATCCGCTGCAACCTTCTTAATAATATCACGCATACGAACGCTGTATACTTCACTCATATCCGGGAACCTTGCTCCCAGTTCATCAAGGTTAGGTCCTATAAGTGGACTTGGAACACCAGTTGTGATATGATCTGTGATCACCATAAAATCCCCAGGCTTAAAATCATAATTTGCTCCTCCGGCCGCATTGGTAAGAATCAGTTTCTTGGCTCCCAACATTCCCATTAAACGAGTTGGAAGTACAACATCGGACATCGGATATCCTTCATAATAGTGAACTCTTCCCTGCATAATAACTACCGGAACCTTTTTCACATAACCAAACACGAATCTTCCTTTGTGTCCGGCAACTGTTGAAATTGGGAATCCTTCAATCTCTGTGTAGTCAATGGTCTGTTCGATTTGAATCTCTTCTGCATAATCGCCCAGTCCTGAGCCGAGAATCAGTGCCACTTCCGGCTGAAAATTCGTCTTTTCTCTTACGCTTTTTATACACTTTTTAAGTTTTTCGTATATTTCGTTCATTTCCTACCTCCTACATCTAACCAAGATCGATTTTTGATGAAATCATTTTCTTCAAGCCCTCATATTGTTCCTCATTGATCAAAATCTGATTTCCATCTTTTGTAATCAGGCCATCCTCCAAAAACTTTTTCACACCTCTGCTGATACTTTTCAAACATAATCCCGTCTCATCCGCCAGATTTTGTCTGTTTCCTTTTACATATAAAAGACCATTTTTGCTATACCTTTCATATCTCTCAACAAACAACAACGCAAGTCTGTCCGCCCCCTGAAGGAAAAGAAAAAGTCTGCTGTTCCTTGCCTCCTTTGACAAATATTCACACACCAGTTTTGCCTCATGTTTCAGTACTTTAATGTCCGAATACATCCATTTTTCAAATGTACTTCTAGGAATTTTTACAATCGTACAATTTGTAATTGCCCGAAGTGTCGTCATATAAGTATACAAATCCATCAAAATTTCCATCCCGCCAAAAGCATAGACTCTGTTAAACTGCATGTAGTCATAAGGAGTGCCATAGACACGATAATCAATTGCCTCGATAATGCCATTTCCTATAAAAACTATAGTATCCGCAGGTTCTCCTTCTCTTATGAACACGTCTCCCTTTTTTAATTCTTCAATCTGAAATGCTTCCATAAGCCACATCGGAGCACTTCTAAAATACTCTTCAAACTGTTCTTTTCTTTCTCTATCGATACTTTTTAGAAATGGTAATGCTTCATACAAAAGCTTATATTTCATGCATTACTCTCCTTTCTCATATTGTAGCTTCTCCAGATTTCATCAGATTCTTTATGACCTTTGATAGAAACTGAATTACCGGTCCCGCCGTCAATGCTGTTATAATGGTAATTACCCCTAGTTTTCCGCCAAGCACAAAACCCAAAACAATACAGCTAATATCAAAGCCTATTTTTACTGTTCTGTATTCTTTTCCGATCTTATCTTTCAGGACCATTACCATTCCTGTAAATGGATCCAGGCCAATATCTGCCGTAATATACATCGCTACTCCTGTGTATAACAGGAGGCATCCCAAAGCTGCTCCACAAATCTGAATGGGAAGTCCCTGAGTCGGAAACAACACATGATACAGTTTTCCTCCTAAGCTGACAACGGAACCATATGGAATAATATAAATAAATGTCCCAATATTCACATAATGCTTGTCCAGAAAGAATACAAGAATGACTAAGACGATATTAACAATATTTGATGCGGTTCCCAGTTGTTCCGCGGAAAGATCTGCCGCATTTCTGATTCCGTCATATACGATTCCAATCGGATCATTCCCTAATGCTGCTGCGGCATTAAATGCCACACCTGTTCCCACCAATATGATTCCGACAATTGCCAGAATCAGGTTGATTATTTTTTCCTTTTTCAATGAATTTTTACCTCTTGCCTCAAATTAATTTACCCAAAATGGAACTTCCAATCGTACCTTCCGGCATCTCTACACCAAAGTTTTCTGCCACCGATGCTCCAATCACAGCAAAGGTATCCTCATTTTCCAGTGCTCCACCGTTTTCCATTTTTTTCGAATATGCCACAAATGGCACATATTCTCTTGTGTGATCTGTTCCGGTATAAGTTGGATCATTTCCGTGGTCTGCTGTCAGAATCAAAAGGTCCTCGGCACCAAGTTCTTCCAGAAGCACTCCTAAATTCTGATCAAACTTTTCAATTTCTTTTCCGTATCCTTCTACATCTCTGCGATGTCCCCACAATGCATCAAAATCAACCAGATTGACAAAGCAAAGTCCATGAAAATCTTTTTTACAGATTTCAATCGTCTGCTCCATTCCATGAACAGAGCTGTCAGAGTGATATGTCTCTGTAATACCCTCTCCGCAAAAGATATCATTAATCTTACCAACCCCAATCACATCCAGACCTGCATCCTTCAAAGCATTCAGTGCTGTAGGCCCTGTAGGTTTCAATGCATAATCATGGCGGTTACTTGTCCGTTTGAACTCTCCTTTTTTCTTTCCGATATAAGGTCTTGCAATGACACGCCCAACTCTCCACTCATCCTTCATTGTAATTTCGCGGGCAATTTCACAACATCGATATAAATTTTCCAAATCAAAAGTTTCCTCATTACCGCAGATCTGGAGCACAGAGTCAGCAGATGTATAAACAATCATTACTCCCGTGTTAATTTCTTCTTCACCAAGCTCTTCAATAATCTCTGTACCACTGGCACTCTTATTGCCAATAACCTTCTTTCCACATTGCTTTTCCAGTTCCGCGATCAGCTCTGGTGGAAATCCCGTATCTGTAAAGGTTTTAAATGGTTTCTCCGTCTTGATTCCCATCATTTCCCAATGTCCAGTCATGGTATCCTTACCATTGCTCGTCTCTCCAAGACGCATATATCTTCCAATTGGATTTTCTTCACCCACCATCTTTCCGGCTTTATGAAGATTCAACATTCCGAGTTTTTTCAGGTTTGGGATATTAAGTGTCCCCATTTTCTCCAAAATATGTCCAAATGTATCCACCCCGATATCTCCGAATTTCGGTGAATCCGGCATTGCTCCAATTCCCAGCGAATCCAGGACGATTACAAAAATTCTCTTATATTCGTTCATCTCATTCTCACCTCAATACATTTTGCAAAATTTACTTACCCACAAGATACATTTGTATGATATCCTGTGAATTTTTATCTTACTGCCGGGCATCCGACATTTTTCGGTACAGCCTGTTCTTCACACTATCCTCTGCAAATGCAGCATCTATCGCATTTCTCATCAAAATCAGGATCTCATTATCACTGACTCCGTACATCTTTTGAATAAACTCCAGTTCTTTTGTCATAGAGCTATTGCTCACCGTCCGATTATCCGTATTAACCGTGATCAAAACCCCTGCATCCAGAAATTCCCGAATTGGATATTCCGCCACACTTCCAACTGCCTTTGTCTGGAGATTGCTGATCGGACACATTTCAATTCCAATGTGTGCCTCTCTTACCATCTTCTGCACAGCAGAATTTCCTCTCATGGCAATCCCATGGCCGATTCTTCCTGCTCCCACCTGTATTGCATCGATAATATTCTGTACATTACCACATTCACCGGCATGGATGGTAAATGGCATTCCAAGCTTCTTTGTCTTTTGAAACAGTTTCATAAACTCCGACATCGGATACTGTGCCTCGGCTCCTGCCAAATCCGTGGCACAGACACCGAATCCCAGAAACTGACGCGCTGTCTTTATCATTTGGTAGTTTTGTTCCTCACTGTGATGCCTCATAGCACAGGTAATTACATTGTACTCTACCCCAAAGTCTTTTTTCCCTTTTTCAAGCCCTTTCAGCAATGCAGCAATTACCTGCTCCGTACCCATTTCTTCCGTCACAGACAGAAGTGGCGCGAAACGTATTTCTGCATAGCATACATTCTCCTTGCTCATGACCTTCAGCACATCATATCCGGCTCCTTCAAGTCCAGCTTCATCCTTTAAACAAAGCCCCGGAAGTTCGAATTTCTCCAGATATTCTACCAGACTTCCACAGTCTTTCGTTACACTCAGTTCTTCTTGAGACACGGCCTTTCCAAGCCGTGTCTCTATAAACTCTTTACTGAGTGAACCATCCAGATGGCAATGAAGCTCTACTTTTGGTAACTTTTTCAGTTCATTTACTGTCATCATCAAATTCTCCTTCTTAAGTCCGGACATTTACGCCAGATTCTTCGGTCCGAACCCCAGCGGAAGTAATTCCTTTAATGTAAAAATCTCATACTGTTCTTTACTGGTTGCCAGAATGATCTGGAAAGTATCCGGATTGCAGAATTCCATCATGACCTGCCGGCACACGCCACATGGAGCTGCATATTCTGTCAGAACTCCGTCTTTTCCACCCACTACACAAATGGCCTGAAACTCTTTTTCTCCTTCACTGACAGCTTTGAAAAAAGCGGTTCGCTCTGCACAGTTTGTTGGAGTATAGGCAGCATTTTCAATATTGCATCCTGTATAGAGCTTTCCATCCTTTGTCAGGAGTGCTGCCCCCACTTTAAAGCCAGAATACGGAGTATAAGAAAATCTAAGCTGTTCCATTGCCAGTTCGATCATTTCCTCTACAATTTTTTTATCCATTTCCATCCCACCTTATTTTAATATCCAGATGCCTCTTCATTCTTCACAAGCTTAATAATCCGGCTTGTTCCAAGGCGGTCTGCACCTAAAGAAAGGAACTTCTCAACATCATCCATCGAAGCAATTCCTCCAGCTGCTTTCATCTTTACATCCGGTCCGATATTTTCTGAGAACAGTTTAATATCATTAAAAGTTGCTCCGGCTTTAGAGAATCCAGTAGATGTCTTTATATAATCCGCCCCGGCTCTGGTTACAATCTCACACATTTTTATTTTTTCTTCATCCGTTAACAAACATGTTTCAATAATAACCTTCAAAATTTTTTCTCCACATGCCTCTTTTAAAGTGTGGATTTCATCCTCTATAAGATCATACTTTTTGTCTTTGAGCCAGCCAATATTGATCACCATATCGATTTCAGACGCACCATTTGCTATCGCGTCCTTTGTCTCAAATTCTTTTGTTTTTGTCGTCATATAGCCGTTCGGGAATCCGATGACCGTGCAGACTGCCATTTTTCCCCCAACATATTCGCTTGCCTGTTTCACATAACTCGGCGGAATACATACAGAGGCTGTCTGATATTTGATTGCATCGTCACAGATCTGTTTGATTTCCTCCCATGTTGCCGTCTGTAATAGAAGGGTATGATCTACATGTTTTAAAATTTCCTTTACGTCCATTTTCTATCCTCTTTACTATTTTTCTTATTTCTGATCTTTCCGAATCAAGGTACGAATCGCTTCAACCGCCACCTGGATCGCCATATCTGTATTATGCACAACCGGATTCTCCAATCCAAGCTTCTCTCTCTCCTGATTTGCAACAACTAAGAAACAGGACCCCACTCTAACACGCAGATGACTTGCTACAATAAACAAAGCTGCTGATTCCATCTCTGATGCCAGACATCCCAGTCTCTTCCATGCTTCCCATTTATTCAACAATTCATAACTAACCGGTTTTACTTCCGGTTCATGCTGTCCATAGAATGAATCTTTACATTGTACAACCCCTGCATGAAAAGGATAACCTTTACTTTTTGCTGCTTCTACTAATGCATTTGTTACAGTAAGATCTGCCACAGCAGGGAATTCAATCGGTGCATATTCCCTACTGGTTCCTTCCATACGGATTGCCCCCGTCGCAACTACCACATCGCCACTCTTTACTTCGGTCTGCATACCGCCACAGGTACCGATTCGGATAAAGGTATCTGCACCACAGCGATACAATTCTTCCATTGCAATGGATGCAGAAGGTCCGCCAATACCGGTAGACGTCACACTGACTTTCACTCCATCCAGCGTACCGGTATATGTTACATATTCTCTATTATCGGCAACCAAAACAGGATTGTCAAAATACTGTGCAATCTTCACGCATCTTTTTGGATCTCCCGGCATAATCACGTAACGTCCGACTTCTCCTTCTGCCACCTGAATGTGGTATTGTCTGCTTGCGTCTTCTGAATAATTCTTCATACTTATCTGCCTCTCTTTCTATCGCTGACCTTTGTCATAAGGAATTCCTTCCGCTTTCGGTGCTCTGGATTTCTTAGAAACAAATACCAGAACGATTAGAGAAATAATATATGGAAGCATATTGTACACAGTGCTCGGAAGTTTTAATGCCACCAGTGCATCAAATCCTGTATATACATTAGAAAGCGCACGAAACAGTCCAAATAAGATCGCTGCCAGGCCAATATTTACCGGTTTCCACTGTCCAAAGATCATAACTGCCAAAGCCAGGAATCCGAATCCTGCCACTCCATTTTCAAACTTCCACTCACTAACACCTGCAGTAATATATACCAGACCGCCAAGTCCACCTAACGCACCAGAGATAAGAACCCCCGCATAACGCATCTTATACACGTTAATACCTACGGAATCTGCTGCCTGCGGATGTTCACCACATGCACAAAGTCTTAATCCAAATTTTGTTTTATACAATATTACATATGATGCAATCACTACTAACAGAGCAATCAGCATAAACCAGTTGAATTCAAACTTCCCAATATTTACAAGAAATGCCTTTTTTGCCTGTCCGTATGCAACGGTAGAAGATACATTGTCTGTGCTTTCTGTAGTGTTGATTGCTCTTACAATGACAACCGCAGCTGCCGGTCCCAGAAGATTTAACGCAGTTCCAACCAGTGTCTGGTCTGCGTTAAATTTAATAGCCGCAACACCAAGCAGCAATGAAAAGATCATTCCAATCACTACGCTTACCAGAATAACAAGTAAAATAACAACCGGCACAGCCGTGCCAGATGGCAGATACTTCATCGTGAGGGCTCCTCCAAGAGCTCCCATAACCATAATGCCTTCCAGTCCGATGTTGATAACGCCACCGTGTTCTGAGAAACATCCGCCAAGCGCTACCAGTACCAGAACAGAAGCAAATATTAATGTATATTGAATCAATAACAGCATTATGCTTCGCCTCCTTTCTGCGTTTTTGCAGCCTGTTTCTCATCTCTCTTGTTCAGATATCTGTTCAGCCGCATCTTAAAGAAGAGCACAAATCCACACAGATAGATGATAAACGCAGAAATCAAATCCGAAATCTGTGAGCAATACATGGTCTTATCTACATATGTACCGCCACTTGTGATATGTTGAATAAAATAAGAAGAAAAGATCGCTCCAATTGGACTGGATCCTCCAAGAAACGCCGCTGCAATTCCGTTGAATCCCATACTTGGAACTGTTGTCTGCTGAACCATCCATTGTTCGATTCCTGTCAAATAGAAGATTCCTGCGCCCAGTCCAGCCAGTCCGCCGGCAATTACCATCGTTAAAATAATATTTCTCTTCTCACGCATACCGCAATATTTAGCCGCATTCTTATTCATTCCAGTTGCTTTCAGTTCATAGCCAAATTTCGTTTTTTCCAGAACTATCCACACAAGAATTGCCATAATAACCGCAAGCGGAAGTCCAATGGTGACAAACTCATTATTGGAGAACAGCTTATCCAGCCCTAACTTCGGAAGCAATGCGCTTTTATTAGTGCTTGGCAGCGGTTTCGTATATGGAGTAGAAGTTTCTTTTACCTTTGATAACAGTAGATTTACACAATAAAGTCCGATCCAGTTCAACATAATACAGGAAATAACCTCATTCACATTGAAATATGCCTTCAGAAGACCAGATAGTCCTCCTACAAGTGCCGCTACAACAATAGCTGCCACCAGACATATATACCATGGCATATTAAATTTTAATCCACAGTACAGACAAGCACCTACTCCAACCACATATTGTCCGGCAGCGCCAATGTTAAACAGACCGACTTTCCATGCAAATAATACGGACAGAGAACACATCAAAAGTGCCGAAGCCTTTACCAGTGTTGTTCCTAAATATTTTTTTGCCGCAACCGCACTTGGATAGTACAGGAAGTTCTTTAAAATAGCAATAATGGCTCCACTTGCACCATGTGGATTGATAATTAACAATACAATATAACCTACCAAGAGACCGATAATAATACAAAGCAGTGATCCTAAAATGGTTTGGAAGCCACTATTTCTTAACAAGCTCTCTTTCTTTTTCTGGCTATTACTCATCAGCTCCTGCCTCCTTTCTCCTGGAACCAGCCATGTAAAGACCTAGTTCCTCAACCGTAACTTTCTTCGGATCAAATTCCCCTACAATTTCACCCTCATACATTACCAGAATCCGGTCGGATACATTCATTACTTCATCCAGCTCCAGACTGACAAGCAGAACACCTTTTCCGGCATCTCTCTGTGCCACCAGTTGTTTATGGATATATTCAATTGCTCCTACATCCAGTCCTCTGGTTGGCTGAACCGCAATTAAAAGCTCCGGATTTTTGTCAATCTCACGGGCAATAATTGCTTTCTGCTGGTTACCGCCAGACATAGAACGCGCTTTAGTAATTGCTCCCTGCCCTGAACGCACATCATACTGTTCAATCAAGCGGTTCGCATATTCCCTGATTTCTTTCCGCTTCAAAAATCCAAACTTATTCGTAAATTGTGGCTCGAAATATCTTTGCAGAACAATGTTATCTTCCAGTGAATAGTCAAGAACCAGTCCATGTTTATGTCTATCTTCAGGAATATGGCTCATTCCAGATGTCAGACGTTTACGTATGGATGCATTTGTAATATCTTCTCCATCTAACTTGATGGTTCCACTCTTTAATGGTTCCAATCCTGACAGACCATATACAAACTCCGTCTGTCCGTTACCATCAATTCCTGCAATACAGACAATCTCGCCTCTGTGTACCTGTAATGATACATTGTTTACCGCATTATTTTTGTGCCGTTTTGACGCAACCGTCATGTTCTGAATATCCAGCACAACGTCCCCAGGTTTGGAAGGCTGCTTCTCTACCACAAAATTCACATCACGTCCTACCATCATCGCAGAAAGCTTCTCCGGTGTTGTGTCTTTAATGTCTACAGTTCCAATATACTTCCCTTTTCTTAGTACACTGCAGCGGTCTGCCACCTGCATAATCTCTGCAAGCTTATGGGTAATGAAGAGAATACTCTTTCCTTCTGCTGCAAGATTCTTCATTATCGTCATCAATTCCTGAATCTCTTGAGGCGTAAGTACAGCAGTCGGCTCATCAAAGATCAGGATCTCGTTATCACGGTATAGCATCTTCAAAATTTCCGTTCTCTGCTGCATACCAACCGTGATATCTTCAATCAGCGCATCCGGATCTACCGCAAGTCCATACTTCTCAGACAGTGCAACAACTTTCTTTCTCGCTTCATCCTTCTGCAGGAACCCTCCTTTTGTCGTCTCAACACCTAAAATAATGTTGTCCAGAACACTGAAGCATTCTACCAGTTTAAAGTGCTGGTGCACCATTCCGATTCCAAGATCATTAGCATCATTCGGATCACTAATTCTGACCGTCTTTCCATCCTTACGGATTTCACCCTCCTCAGGCTGGTACAGTCCAAAAAGTACACTCATCAGTGTTGACTTTCCCGCACCGTTTTCTCCTAACAGTGCATGAATTTCGCCTTTCTTCAGCTGTAAAGTGATATTATCGTTTGCAATGATACCCGGGAATTTTTTCGTGATGTTTAACATTTCAATTGCATATTGTTCCATCCTTTACATACCTCCTCTCATTTATTTCTCCAATAGGCATTTGCGAAACGCCACAAGCCGCATAAATACGGCATTTTTTTTGCTAAAAAACAAATAACTCCTCACTGGATATGGTATAATGGAGTTGACTAGAAACCATTATTCATACAACCTAGAAAGGAGTTATTCTGATTCTTATGATACCATACAAACAGCTCTCTGTGGCAGATATTTTTCAGGATTGCCAAGATAAATTTGATAATGACAAACCTGCGTTTCTCTCACTTCTCGAAAACCATATCAATCTTGATGAAATTATTCCGGTTACTTTTTATAACCATTTTTATGCATCAACGGGCAGAACCCGCAAATACCCTTTGCATGCCTTTCTTTGGGCTTTGATCATTCAGCGTATTTTCTCAATCCCAACAGATCAGCTTTTATTAACGTTTCTTTGTTATTCCAAACCGCTTCGTGAGTTCTGCGGTTTTTCTAAAGTTCCTGATGCCTCTAAGATTACCCGTTTCAAACAGGACTTCTTAGATGACCTTCAGACTGTATTTGACAGACTTGTTGATCTCACTGAACCAATCTGTCAGGCTATCGATTCCGCCAAAGCAAATATGACAATCTTTGATTCTTCTGGCATCGAAGCTTTTGTCACTGAAAACAATCCCAAATATGCGAATCGTATCATCAAACAGCTTAAAGCATATGCAAAGTCTTTGGGCTTTGATAAGAACTACGATCCTTACAAGGCAGCTTATGGAAATATGCCTTCCCATGCTGCTTCTAATCCTGCTGTTAATAATCCTAAAGTTTTTCTTGGTGATGCTGCTTTTGACACTGTTCAGCTCTACAAAGACCTTCTTACCGGAGATACTTTTGGACGTAATCGTCATTTTTCAAAAGCATACATACCATTAAACAATCGTTCTTCCCTTGCTGATTCGGAATCCTTTATCAATGAAAATGGCATTCCTTGCTGTCCTAAAGATCTGAATCTTCCTTTAAAAAGAGAAGGGAACAATACAGCTTTTTTAGCGAACGGAATTGCCCGTCAGAAATTCATCTGTCCCTTGACTACTTGGGATAAATGCGAAGACGGGAAATATCGTCGCATCTGTCATTGTGAAGACCCCTGTACCTCATCCATTTCCGGAAGAATGGTTTACATCTATCCTGAAAAAGACCTTCGTGCCTACCCTGGGACGCTCCGTGGAACAGAAGAATGGGATACCACTTACAAAGTACAAACTGTTGTTGAACAAAACATCAATCACATCAAAGGAAACCTCTGTCTGGCGGGTCGTCATACTCAGAACGAAAAAACTCTCCACGCAGACTTGATTCTGGCTGGTATCACCCAGCTGATTACGGTTATACTTGCAGATAAAATCCATCAACACAAATATATCAGAAGTCTAAAACCTCTCATTGCATAACAATTAAATCTTTGCATGCAATGTCTGTTAAAGTGCGCCTAAAAATGAAAAGTTGCAACCTCATCTGTGAAATCCTGTTAAAACAGGATTTCTACCTCTTTCAGTTCAAGATTGCGAACTTGTTTCGCAATTACCTAATTTCTCCAACAGCCTTAAAAAAGGAGAGCAGGCGCCCACCTGCTCCCTTTGCCATTAGAATTCCTATT
>JBJEMB010000064.1:0-3657 GCA_051879455.1 Lachnospiraceae bacterium | reverse complement strand
TTTAAAGCAATGTATACAGTGAAGGAGGTTTTATTATATGAAAAAGATCAGTGGGAACAAATTACTGGTTAAGGCGCTTCGAGAAGAAGGGGTAGATACGATATTTGGGTATCCGGGTGCCTGTACCATTGATATCAGTGATGAGCTTTACAAGCAGGATTATACGAAGGTAATCCTGCCAAGACAAGAGGTTGCCCTTGTCCATGAGGCTGATGCGTATGCCCGTTCTACAGGAAAAGTTGGGGTTTGTCTTGTAACAAGCGGACCGGGTGCTACGAATCTTGTGACGGGACTTGCGACTGCATATTATGACAGTGTGCCGCTTGTTTGCTTTACCGGGCAGGTTGCAAGACATCTGATCGGAAATGATGCGTTCCAGGAGGTTGATATCGTAGGAATCACAAGAAGCATTACAAAATACGGTGTTGTGGTTAAGAGAAGAGAAGATTTGGGAAGAATCATCAAAGAGGCGTTTTACATTGCCAGAACAGGAAGACCGGGACCGGTACTTGTGGACCTTCCGAAGGATGTGATGGCTGAACTTGGTGACGGAGAATATCCGACAGAGGTAAATATACGGGGATACAAGCCGAACACTAATGTACATATCGGTCAGTTAAAGCGTGCCATCAAGATGCTTGCAAAAGCAAAGAAGCCTTTGCTTTTGGCGGGCGGCGGTGTCATGATCTCTGATGCCAGAAAAGAGTTTACGAAGCTTGTGGAAAAGACAAATATTCCGGTTGTCACAACGGTTATGGGAAGAGGGGCAATCCCGACTAACCATCCGCTTTATATCGGAAATCTGGGAATGCACGGTGCGTATGCTTCCAATATGGCTGTCAGTGAATGCGACCTTTTATTCTCCATCGGAACAAGATTTAACGACAGAATCACAGGAAAGCTTCATTCCTTTGCACCGAAGGCCCAGATCGTACATATCGATATTGATACTGCAGCGATTTCCAAAAATGTACAGGTAGATGTACCAATCGTTGCAGATGCAAAAAATGCAATCGAAAATATGCTTGAATATGTGGAAAAGTATGATACAGATCAATGGCTTGATCAGATTGCGGCATGGAAAGAGGAGCATCCGCTTATGATGAAGCCAAAGCCGATCATGACACCACAGGATGTTATTGAGACAATCAATCGACTGTTTGATGAGCTGATTCTTGTCACAGATGTAGGTCAGCACCAGATGTTTACGGCACAGTTTGCTGAGATTACAGAAAAGAAGAGACTTCTGATGTCTGGTGGACTGGGAACTATGGGATACGGACTTCCGGGAGCTATCGGTGCCAAGATCGGGAATCCGGATACACCGGTTATCTCTATCTCCGGTGACGGCGGTATGCAGATGAACATTCAGGAACTTGCGACAGCAGTATTAGAAGAGCTTCCGATCATCTGCTGCATTTTCAATAACAATAATCTGGGAATGGTTCGCCAGTGGCAGAAATTATTCTACGGAAAGCGTTATTCCATGACTTGCCTGCGGTCCGGCGCAGCCTGCAGAGGAAAATGCGGGGAGGTGCCATGTCCGGAATACACACCGAACTTCATTAAACTTGCAGAAAGCTACGGTGCAAAAGGCATTCACATTTCCACGAAGGAAGAGATTGAACCTGCCTTCCGTGAAGCAATGAAGAGTAAGAAGACACCGTACATTTTAGAGTTTGACATTGACCCTGAGGATCTGGTATATCCGATGATCCGTCCGGGTGGAACCTTAGAAGATATGATCATGGATTGTTAAGAGAGGAGAAATAATAATGAACGGAAATGGAATGAAAAAGCGCTGGCTTTCTCTGTATGTGGAAAATCAGGACGGTGTCCTGTCAAAAATCTCCGGACTTTTCTCCGGAAAATCATATAACATTGATAGTTTGACGGTTGGTACAACAGAAGACCCGACTGTATCAAGAATGACCATTGCAACCGTCAGCGATGACGAGACATTTGAACAGATAAAAAAACAGTTAAACCGTCTGGTAGAAGTTATTAAAGTCATTGACTTTACTGATGTGTTTGTACGTATGAAAGAGATTATGTACATCAAAGTGCGCAAATGTACACCGGAAGATAAGGTAGAGTTATTCCAGATCGCAGAGACATTTAAGGCAAAGGTCATTGACTATGGAAAAGACAGTCTTCTTCTGGAATTTGTTCAGACTGCGACAAAGAATGATGCTGTTATCAAGCTCATGAAAGAGGAGTTTAAGAGCATTGAAGTGGTTCGAGGTGGAAGTGTTGGAGTCGAATCAATCAGCATGATGGAGAGATAAAGGCTAGGAAGATATGACAGGAAGATAAGGGGATTATAAAATGCTTACTTTTTATCTTAGTCTGGTAGATACTGAGGAAGAGAAAAGTAAATTTGAAAAAATCTATTACAAATACCGTAATCTTATGTACTACTGTGCCAGAGAAATATTAAAAGATGATCAACTTGCAGAGGATGCTGTACAGGAAGCTTTTTTGAAACTTACAAAATATATAAAAAAAATTAATGATGTAGAATGTCACAAAACGAAGCATTTTGTCGTTATTATTGTTGAGTGTGCAGCAAAAGATATTTATCGCAAGGAGAAGAGACATGAAGACATCTCTTGGGAAGAAATTGAAAAAACGTATCATTTCCCGGCGCAGGAGAACGTTACAGGACTTACAGAAGTAGAAGAGGCAATTCTAAAACTGCCTCTCACATATCGTCAGATCTTTCTTATGAAATATGTGGGAGGGTATACAAACAAAGAAATCGGAGAAGTTTTGAATCTTCGCCAAAGCACACTTAGACAACGAATTTTACGAGGGAAAGAAGCCCTTGAAAAAATCCTTGAGGAAATGGAGGTGCGCCTAGGTGAGTAAGTTCAAAGTCGATGATGAATTTCTGTATCGGTATATGCCGGCTCTGGAGGAAAAACTGTTTCATGCTTATCCAGAGGAAGGAGAGCTTGTACATGAATTTTCGGAAGAATTCGAAAAGAAGATGGAAAAGCTCATAAATCGGGCACGGCAAAAAGAATCGTATGGAATACCTGTATGCACTGGAAAGAGAATTGCGGCAATCATAATAGCAGCGATGATAGGATTCTTACTCGCATCGCTCCACACAAAAGCACTTCCGATAGAACATATTCTGAAAAAATTTTATTCATATGATGAAATTGTATATGAAAAAGCGACTGAACGGAGATTTACGGTACCAGATGAAAAATCAGGAGAATTCAAGCCAATGGAGCCTATTTACATTCCAAAAGGTTATGAACTTACAGATAAGGATGGAGATGAAACATTTTCGTATTTATGTTATAAAAATCCAGAGGGTGATTCATTTTTTATTACTCAAGAGCAGATAATAGACGGTATGGTAGTGTCGGAAGACAATGAATATGTATCCGAAGAAGAAATAATAATTCATGGCTTTCAGGGACGAATAAGCTATAAAGAAAATGGCACAATACATATTCGCTGGGAGTCAGATAGTACGTTATATATAACGGCAGGTAACAGGCTTTCTAAGGAAGAACTTCTTAAAGTTTGTAAATCTTTAAATTAAGATGAAATGAAAAAAGAGTATTTGCAATATAAAAAATCATAGTAAGCGATGAATAATACACCGCCTACCATACTTCTAAATTTAATAAAAGCAGT
>JBJEMB010000063.1:0-21152 GCA_051879455.1 Lachnospiraceae bacterium | reverse complement strand
AATAATAAATAGTATGCCAGTAATAAGGGGGAAGCCAAATGGCTGCAAAGTCAAAGAAAAAAAGGAGTACAAGGCAGACAAATAAAAAAAATACAGAATCAGGTTTTGTTAAGGACGAAATCATCATCTGGGTTACACTTGCAATCAGTATTCTGATTCTTTTAAGTAATTTTGGGATTGGTGGAGCAATTGGAGAGACGTTTTCCACTTTCTTAAAAGATATTTTTGGACTGGTTGCATATACGGTTCCATTCGTTTTGTTTGGAATTGTTTCTTTTCTGGTATCCAATAAGGGTAATGTAAACGCTTATATAAAAGCACTTGCAGGGATTATTCTTATGTTTTTGGCATGTACATTTTGCCAGCTGGTCAATGAAAGTGGCGGTATAACCGGTGAGAAAATAGAGGAAGTACTGACTCCGGCGATTGGGATCGCCGGTACATATGTTGTTGTTGTCATATTTATGATTATCTGTATTGTTATCATTACAGGAAAATCTGCATTAAAAGGTGTAAAATCACAGAGTGACAAAGCTTACAATAAGGCAAAGGATGATGCGGCAAAGCATAGAAAAGCAAGAGAAGACCGAAAAAAAGAGAGACAGAATACACGAAAGCTTAATGAAGAGAGAAATAACCTGGATAAAAAAGGAACAAGACGAAGTGATCATCACGTTGAGGGAGTCTCTTTTGATACAACTCTTACGAAAAAAAAGCCGGATGTGAAAGAAATTAAGGCAGAAGAAGAAAATACTGTGCCGGATTTTGTGATACAGCGAAGTGAGCCGGTAATGACAGATACTGTGGAATCATATGTCCCATCACAAGATGAGATTCCTTTAATGCCGGAAGAACCGGATTATGAGAAAACAATTGATAGAAAAAAAGACCGATCGCCTAAAATCAAAATGGATGAAAAAGAAGTAGAGAAAGAAGTTGCCGGTGTTGCCGGTACTGTTGCGGCAAATGATGCAAAACCGAAAAAAGCTTACAAATTTCCACCAATTTCACTTTTGAAAAGAGGCGAGAAAAATAGCGGAGAATCTGATGCAAGTCTTCGAGAAACTGCTATGAAGCTTCAACAGACACTTCAGAATTTCGGAGTAAATGTCACTGTCACCAATGTCAGCTGTGGACCTGCTGTGACGCGTTATGAGCTTCAGCCGGAAATGGGAGTGAAAGTAAGTAAGATCGTTGGACTTGCTGATGATATCAAACTGAATCTTGCTGCGGCAGATATTCGTATTGAGGCTCCAATTCCCGGAAAAGCAGCAGTCGGAATTGAGGTCCCTAACAAAGAGAATTCTGCAGTTATGTTAAGAGATCTTTTAGAAACTCCAGAATTCAAAAACAGTAAATCAAAGATTTCATTTGCAGCAGGAAAAGACATCGCAGGAAAAGTAGTAGTGACAGATATTGCGAAAATGCCGCATCTTCTGATTGCAGGTGCTACCGGTTCGGGAAAGTCTGTGTGTATTAATACGCTTATAATGAGTATTTTATATAAGGCAACGCCAGATGAAGTAAAATTAATCATGATTGATCCTAAAGTAGTTGAACTTAGTGTCTACAATGGGATCCCTCATCTGATGATTCCAGTTGTCACTGATCCGAAAAAAGCAGCAGGGGCTCTAAATTGGGCAGTTGCAGAGATGACAAGACGTTATCAGGCATTTGCCGAACACAATGTCCGCGATATGAAAGGATATAATCAAAAGATTGAATCAGAGCCTGAGATTAATGGTGAAAAACCAAAACCGATGTCTCAGATTGTTATTATCGTAGATGAGCTTGCAGACCTTATGATGGTCGCTTCCGGTGAGGTAGAAGAGGCAATCTGTCGTCTAGCACAGCTTGCAAGAGCAGCGGGAATCCATCTGGTCGTAGCGACACAGAGACCGTCTGTCAATGTTATTACAGGACTTATCAAAGCAAATATGCCGTCAAGAATCGCATTTGCTGTTTCTTCAGGTGTAGATTCCAGAACAATTATTGATATGAATGGAGCTGAGAAGCTTCTGGGGAAAGGTGATATGCTGTTTTATCCTCAGGGGTATCCAAAGCCTGCACGAGTGCAGGGCTCTTTTGTGACAGATCAGGAAGTTCAGAGCGTTGTGGAATATTTGAAAAAATATAATGATGATGCAGATTATGATGAAGAAGTTGTAAATCATGTGAATACCAGTGAAGTGGGAACTTTGTCGGTTTCTTCTTCGGAAAATGATAATGAATACGACATGTATTTTGCAGATGCAGGCCGTCTCATTATAGAAAAAGAAAAAGCATCTATAGGAATGCTGCAGCGTACATTCAAAATCGGATTCAACCGTGCTGCCCGTATCATGGACCAGCTCTGTGAAGCGGGAGTTGTAGGCGGAGAGGAAGGAACAAAGCCAAGAAAAGTGTTGATGTCCAAAGAAGAATTTGAGCAGTACGTTGAAAAATGTAACTAATGATAACAAAAATGACAAAAGAAAGGATTGGAAACCAATGAAAACAGATATCCAAATCGCACAGGAAGCAAAAATGGCACACATCAAAGATGTGGCAGCAACTCTTGGAATTAAAGAAGACGAATTAGAATTTTATGGAAAGTACAAAGCAAAACTTTCCGATGAAGTTTGGGAGAATATAAAGGAAAACCCAGATGGGAAACTGGTACTTGTTACAGCAATCAACCCTACACCGGCAGGTGAGGGAAAAACAACGACAACAGTTGGTCTGGGACAGGCTATGGCGAAATTGAACCAGAAAGCGGTCATTGCTCTGAGAGAGCCTTCATTAGGACCATGTTTTGGTATCAAAGGAGGAGCTGCCGGGGGCGGTTATGCGCAGGTAGTGCCTATGGAGGATTTGAATCTTCATTTTACAGGAGATTTTCACGCAATCACATCAGCAAATAATCTTCTCGCTGCACTGTTGGATAATCATATTCAGCAGGGAAATGAACTTGGCATTGATCCAAGACAGGTTGTATGGAAACGCTGCCTTGATATGAATGACAGAAATCTGCGTAATATTGTAGTTGGTCTTGGAAATAAGATGGACGGAATGGTAAGAGAAGATCATTTTGTTATCACAGTGGCATCTGAGATTATGGCGATCCTCTGCCTTGCAGATGATATTCATGATCTGAAACGCAGACTTGGTAAAATTATTGTTGCATATAATTTCAAAGGTGAGCCGGTAACTGCAGAGGATCTTCATGCTACAGGCGCTATGACGGCACTTCTTAAAGATGCGATCAAACCAAATCTGATTCAGACACTGGAGCATACACCGGCACTTGTACACGGGGGACCATTTGCAAATATTGCACATGGATGTAACAGTGTAAGAGCAACGAAAATGGCACTTAAGATGAGTGATATTGTTATTACAGAGGCTGGTTTTGGTGCAGACCTTGGTGCAGAAAAATTCTTTGATATTAAGTGCCGGATGGCTGGATTTAAACCGGATGCAGTTGTTTTAGTTGCAACTGTACGTGCATTGAAGTATAATGGTGGAGTTGCAAAAGCAGATCTTGCTGAGGAAAATCTTGATGCATTGGCAAAAGGTATTGTTAACCTTGAAAAACATATTGAGAATATTCAGAAATATGATGTTCCGGTTGTTGTAACCTTAAACTCTTTTGTGACTGATACGGATGCAGAGAATGAATTTATCCGTAAGTTCTGTGAAGAGAGAGGTTGTGAATTTGCACTTTCCGAAGTATGGGAAAAAGGTGGAGAAGGTGGAATCGCACTGGCAGAAAAAGTGCTTGAGACTCTGAATACAAAGGAAAGCCACTTCCATCCATTGTACAGTGACGAGCTTTCCCTGAAAGAAAAGATCACTGCTATTTCTAAGGAAATTTATGGTGCAGACGGTGTTGTATTTGAGCCTGCAGCAGAAAAGCAGCTTGCGAAAATTGAGGCAATGGGATTTGGAAATATGCCTGTATGTATGGCTAAAAATCAATATTCACTTTCTGATGATGCGAAAAAACTGGGACGCCCGACGAATTTTGATATTCATATTCGTGAGGTCTATGTCAGCGCAGGTGCAGGATTTGTAGTAGCGTTGACTGGGGCAATCATGACGATGCCTGGACTTCCGAAAGTACCGGCAGCAAATGGTATTGATGTATCGGAAGAGGGAGCCATTACAGGATTATTTTAAATGATAAAAGATTATGCTTTAAATTATAAACAGAAATTCAATTTAGGAGGGTTAGCGCAAAATGAAGTGTAGATACTGCGGATATGAAATACCGGACGGTATTCTATATTGTGATAGATGCGGCAAGGAAGTCCAGATGGTTCCAGATTATAATCCACTGGATGATATGCTGACTGCGCATGTAAAAGATTCCATTAACGGTGAAAGAAAAATGAATAATCAGAGGACCGGAAATGGTGCTGACCGTTCCAATACTCTAAGAGATACTTCTACGCGCAAAACCACCGGAAGAACTGGGGCGACAAGACGTACTTCTGTTTATAATAATTCTGCCAGAATGCGTGATGAGAAAGAAATGAGACGTCGTCAGGCAGAAAAACGAAGAGAATTAAAAAAGAAAAAGAGACGGAGAGTACTATTGGTGCTGTTTTTTATACTTGCTTTTATTGTTGGTATAATGGTCGCCTTGTATCTTAATTCTTATACTGGAATTGTAAAAAGCGGTAACAAAGCGCTTGCATCAAAAGACTATACAAAAGCTGAAGAGTGTTTCAAAAGAGCAATTGTTAAAAATGATAAAAAAGCAGATGCTTATGAAGGACTGTCGAAGGTCTATGTTGGGAAAGATGATTTGGTATCTGCAGAAAATGTTTTTCTGAATGTATTGGAAAAACAGCCGGAAAATGCTGATATTTATGATGCCTGTTTCAGATTTTACCTTGATACGGATCAGGCATTGGAAATACCAAATCTTTTGAGCGAGGCTGAAGACAGTGTAGTGGAGAAGCTTTCGGAATATGTAGTTGGCGAGCCAAAGTTCAGTCTTGATAATGATGAAATTTATGATGATGTACAACAATTGACTCTTTCATCAGAAGAAGGAAAAGTCCTGTATACAACCAATGGCGCAATGCCTGATATGAACAGTGAAAAGTTCCAGGCGCCAATTCAATTGAGCGAAGGAAGTACTGTCATAAAAGCAATTGTTGTCAATAAAAAAGGAGTTCCAAGTCAGACAGTGGAAAAAGAATATGTGGTTGAATTTCCAATTGAGGATGCCCCGGCGGTTTCACCTTCGACCGGGCAGTATGAATCTGCTCAGTCAATTGAAATCAAAGTGCCGGAAGGGTACACTGCATATTATACAACAGATGGAAACGACCCGACGACATCATCGAAAAAATATACCGGACCAATTGAAATGCCAAAAGGTGAAACTTTATTTAAAGCAATCCTCGTGACAAAGGGCGGAAGAGTCAGCGGAGTTACAACGAGAAATTATGTAAGAGAATAGTAATAAAAGTCAAACAGGCGGTGCAGAGAAAAATGTACTGCCTGTTTTGTTGTCAATCGTTTAACAGTCGGGACGGTATGATAAATGAGTAACAATGGGTATAGGGGAAAAATACGTGTACAAATACATACTGAATTGGATTTGAAGACGGATTATAGATAATTAATAAGAAGATGATGTGTGGAAAATATTTGATAATAATTAGATATATTTGACAATAATTAGATATATTTCAATTAATTCACAAATTATGATATATTAATAACATTTGTTCAACTCTTGATATTTTTCTTCAGATACATTATTATATAAGAAGCATATTTAAATACTAGGAGGAAGTAAGATGTATAAGATATTGAGAGCAGAAAAGCTGGCTGCTAATATCTATCTTATGGATGTAGAAGCTCCTCGCGTTGCAAAACATTGTGAACCGGGACAGTTTGTTATCGTTAAGATGGATGAAAAAGGTGAGAGAGTACCTCTTACAATTTGTGATTATGACAGAGAAAAAGGAATTGTTACAATTGTATTCCAGCCTGTCGGAGCATCAACAACAAAAATGACAGCATTGAAAGCAGGAGATGCTTTCCGTGATTTTACCGGACCGCTTGGACGCGCTTCTGAATTAATCACGGAAGATATTGAGACTCTGAAGAAAAAGAAAATTTTATTCGTTGGCGGCGGAGTAGGTGCTGCACCTGTATATCCACAGGCGAAATGGATGAAAGAACACGGAATTGACGTAGATGTTATTATCGGTTCCAAGACAAAAGATCTTCTGATTCTCGAAAAAGAGATGGAAGCAGTTGCTGCTAATTACTATCCATGTACAGACGATGGTTCTTATGGACATGCTGGTATGGTTACATCTATGATTGATGAGCTGGTTGAAAAAGGCAATAAATATGATGTCTGTGTTGCAATCGGACCGATGATCATGATGAAATTCGCATGTCTGACAACAAAAAAACATGGAATTCCTACTATCGTTAGTATGAACCCGATTATGGTTGATGGAACAGGTATGTGCGGTGCATGTCGTGTTATCGTTGGCGATGAAGTAAAATTTGCATGTGTAGACGGTCCTGAATTTGACGGACATCTTGTTGACTTTGATATGGCTATGAAGAGACAGCAGTTGTACAAGACAGAAGAAGGCCGCGCGATGTTGAAATTACAGGAAGGCGACACCCATCACGGTGGATGCGGTAATTGCGGAGGTGACAAGTAATGGCAGATGTATTAAAGAAAGTACCTGTAAGAGAGCAGGATCCTAAAGTGAGAGCTACAAACTTCGAAGAGGTTTGTTATGGCTATAATAAAGAAGAGGCTATGGAAGAGGCTGCCCGCTGTTTAAACTGCAAAAACGCTCAGTGTGTAAAGGGATGTCCGGTTTCCATTAATATTCCAGGATTTATTTCACAGATTAAAGAAGGCAATATAGAAGAAGCGTACAAAGTAATCGGTGAGTCTTCTGCGCTTCCGGCTATCTGTGGACGTGTATGTCCTCAGGAATCCCAGTGTGAATGCAAATGTATCCGCGGAATCAAGGGTGAACCGGTTTCAATTGGTAAACTTGAAAGATTCGTTGCTGATTATGCATTAGAGAATGATATTAAACCACAGAAAGCAGAAAAGACGAATGGACATAAAGTTG
Source organism: Lachnospiraceae bacterium (assembly GCA_051879455.1). Taxonomy (GTDB): domain Bacteria; phylum Bacillota; class Clostridia; order Lachnospirales; family Lachnospiraceae; genus MD308. Next base: position 14,040 of record JBJEMB010000063.1, on the reverse strand, counting down.
CTGTTATTGGTTCCGGTCCGTCCGGTCTTACATGCGCAGGTGATCTGGCTAAATTAGGATATGAAGTAACAGTATTTGAAGCACTTCATGAACTTGGTGGAGTTTTGGTATATGGTATTCCTGAGTTCCGTCTTCCAAAACAGAAAGTTGTTAAGAAAGAAATTGAAAAAGTAAAAGAACTCGGAGTTAAATTTGAGACAAACGTAGTTATTGGAAAATCTACAACAATTGACCAGCTGATGGAAGAAGAGAATTTTGAAGCAGTATTTATCGGTTCCGGAGCAGGTCTTCCAATGTTCATGGGAATCCCAGGAGAGACAGCAAACGGAGTATTCTCAGCAAACGAATACCTGACAAGAAGCAACCTGATGAAAGCTTTCGATGATTCCTATGATACACCAATCGTAGCAGGAAAGAAAGTTGCAGTAGTCGGTGGTGGTAACGTAGCTATGGATGCTGCCAGAACTGCACTTCGTCTTGGAGCAGAGGTACATATCGTTTATCGCCGTAGTGAAGCAGAGCTTCCGGCCAGAGTAGAAGAAGTACATCATGCTAAAGAAGAGGGCGTTATCTTTGATCTCCTTACCAATCCAAAAGAAATTCTTGTTGATGACAAAGGATGGGTAAAAGGAATGAAAGTTGTCAAGATGGAACTTGGTGAGCCAGATGCATCTGGAAGAAGACGTCCGGTTGAGATTCCGGGTTCTGAATATGAAATTGAAGTTGATACAGTTATCATGTCACTCGGAACATCACCGAACCCATTGATCGCATCAACGACAAAGGGACTTGAGACAAACAGAAGAAAATGTATCGTGGCTGAAGAAGAAAACGGACAGACATCAAAAGCATGCGTATTCGCAGGCGGAGATGCCGTAACAGGAGCAGCTACAGTAATCCTTGCAATGGGTGCCGGAAAAGCAGGAGCAAAAGGTATTCATGAATTGTTAAGTGGCAAATAAATGTAAAACATGCAAAATCAGGGCGTAGATCTTTTTAAGGTCTACGCCTTTTGTGTTGAAATTAAACATTTTTGATGATATACTTCCTTTACTCAGGAATACATCCCGGCAGGCTCAAAATATATGGTCCTATGCATTTATGGAGATGATGAATAATGCTTTAGAGCATTCTCAGGCAGAACACATTTTTTGTCGGGTAAAACAGGATTATTTGTTTACAGAGATATCTGTTACTGATGATGGAATTGGGATCTTTAAAAATATCCGGGATAATCTTTGTGAGAGAACAGGTCTGATTGCAGATTATCAAGATGCAATTGTTGAATTGTATAAAGGAAAATTTACGACAAACCGAGAATGTCATTCTGGGGAAGGAATTTTCTTTACATCGAAAATTATGCGGGCGTTTGCAATCTGGTCAGATGATGCGATATTTTCTTCCGGTTCCTTTCAAAGAGACCAGTTTATTCAATCGCATTTAGTTGCTTATTACACAAGACTGAAAAAGATCGGAACGATGGTTGTTATGAAACTTGAAAATGAAACAAAGCGTAGCCTCAAGGAGGTGTTTGATATGTTTTCGTCTGTAGAAAAAGGATTTGTAAAGACGATAATACCGGTAAAAGAGGTATGTCCGTACGGTGAACCCATCGCAAGATCTCAGGCAAGAAGGATTCTATATAGGCTGGAAGAATTTAAAATAGTGGAATTTGATTTTTGGGGAGTGGATTTTATGGGACAGGGCTTTGCGGATGAAGTGTTCCGGGTTTTTCAAAATAAATATCCTGATATAGAGCTAAAGCCTGTGAATGCCAATGAAGATGTCCTTCGCATGATCAACCATGTACGTGCCAATTTGCAGAAAAAACAGGTATGCGAATCAGAAAATGTATAGTAAACTAGAACATAGAGGTTGAACATAAATAGAAGTACAAAAGTAAAAAAAATGAGAAATTTGAGGTCTGTCATGATAAAGAATATTGTATTTGATATGGGAAATGTGCTGCTTAACTATGATCCTAATGTTTGTCTTGATTATTTTCTTGAGTCAGATGAGGATAAGAAAATGATAATGGATGAGCTATTTCAAGGAGCGGAGTGGGTCAAAGGAGATAGGGGTCTTTTGACAGATGAAGAGATATATCTCCACGTAAAGAAACGGCTTCCAAAGCGTCTTCATTCTGCACTTAAAAATTGTGTTTTTGAATGGCATATGTGCATGAAACCGATTGCCGGGGCAAAGGAATTTTGTGAATATGTGAAGTCAGAAGGATATAAGATATATGTCCTGTCCAATGCAAGCAACACTTTTTATGATTATTTTCCCGAAAGGTTTGCACCGCTTTCTTATTTTGATGGTGTTGTTGTATCATCTGATATCCATATGATAAAGCCGGAACGGGAAATCTATACTTATCTCCTTGAGAAGTACCAGCTCACTCCGGAAGAAAGTTTTTTCATTGATGACAGACCGGAGAATATAGAAGGAGCGAGAACTGCTCACATGAATGGTGCTGTATTTAATGGAGATTTTCGTGAGATGGAAAAAACTATAATTAATTTAGATCAAGGGATAGATGAATGAAAATAACAATAATAACTGTAGGAAAAATAAAAGAAAAGTATTTAAAAGATGCCATTGCTGAGTACAGTAAACGGCTCAGTAAGTACTGTAAGCTTGAAATTGTGGAGGTGGCGGACGAAAAGACACCGGACAATGCCAGTGAAACAATGGAAGATGCGATTCGTTCAAAAGAGGCAGAGAGAATCCTAAAATATGTAAAAGAGGATGCTTATATCATCACTCTGGAGATTCAGGGAAAGCAGCTTACTTCTGAGGAAATGGCAGAAAAAATCGAGAGGCTTGGAGTGATGGGGACAAGCCATATTATATTTATTATAGGAGGATCTATCGGTCTTGGAGAAGAAGTGATCAAAAAGTCGAATTATGCATTGAGTTTTTCAAAGATGACGTTCCCGCATCAATTGATGAGGGTGATTTTATTAGAGCAGATCTACAGAAGTTATCGGATTATTAATCGGGAGCCATATCATAAATAGCATATTGTTGGGAGAAAGAGGAAGATATTATGAATACTAGAGTTGCATTGATCTCTATCATTGTAGAAAATGAAGAGATAATAGAAGAATTAAATCATTTGCTTCATGATGCCAGAAAATATATTATTGGAAGGATGGGAATTCCTTATCGTGAGAAAGGGATCAATATTATCAGTATTGCGATTGATGCTCCGCAGGATGTTATCAGTGCGCTTTCTGGAAAAATCGGATGTCTGAAAGGTGTATCTACTAAGACAGCATATTCTAATGTGATTTCGGAATCCAAAGGATAATTCAGCGGTTTAACCAATTAAAATATTAAAGTCCTAAATTTTGAATTGAAAATATTACGATAAATTCATACAATATACTTATATATTACAGAAGAGGAAGTTATAAAGATGAAGAAAAATAATATTTACAGAGGACTTTTTTATGTACTTGGACTTTTGGTTTTAGCCCTGGGAATCACTTTGAACACAAAAGCAGGTCTAGGCGTATCGCCAATTATCTCGGTATCTTATAGCATTTCAACGATTTTGAATACTAATTTTGGTAATATGACGCTGATTCTTTATAGCACATTTGTTGTTATTGAAATGGTTTTACATACCAGAGAACACTTGCTTGAAAAAAAGAAAAAAGAGGCAGAAAAAACCGATGGAGACTCCGGCACTATAAAGAGGAGCCTTAAGGTGATCCTTCTTAAAGATGCTTTGCAATTTCCGCTGAGTTTGATATTCACCCGGTTTATGAATATTTTTGTCTATGCGATTCCGGCTTATGATTCACCGGGAGTGAGTGGATTTTACAGTAGTTTTCCGGGAAGGATTGTTACGCTTATCATTGCGATTACTCTTACAGGAATAGGAGCGGCTGTTTCCCTGAATATGAGACTGATTCCGAATCCGGGAGATGGTATTGTACAGGCAATTTCTGATTGTATAGGGAAGAGTGTAGGATTTACAAAAAACTGTTTTGATTTATTTAATATTACCTTGACTACCTGTGTGGGACTTATTTTTTCAGGAAGGCTTATCGGAATCGGAATCGGGACCGTAATAGCAGTGATTGGTGTGGGACGTGTTATAGCAGTGTTTAATTATTTCTTTAAGAAAAAAATGGCAATACTTGCCGGGGTGGATAACTGGAAATAGAAATTGACAGAAATAAGATATTTTTATATAAGAATTAAAAATAAGATTTGTCTTTCTTGTAGGACTGTTATATAATACTGTCGTATGTATAAACAGAACATGCCATATTGAAGTTGGAGATTCAATTATGGCTTCAGGAGGATTTTATTATGACTTTTAAAGGCAAGATTTCTACAATATGGTATGTGGCTACAGCGGTTCTTAATGGTATTGCGCTGGCAAGTCTGATATACAGCGGGATTTCCGGACCAATGATTTTCACACTTATTATTCTTGTAGTTGTGGATCTGTATTTGATTCCAGTGATGTTCAAGAACGAAGTGACTGTTGATAAAAAGGATGTGATCATTCGATTTGGACTTCTTCGCAAGACTCTTCCGATTCAGGAAATACTTACTGTAAGACTGGTTCAGGATTTTTCAGCATCCTTTGCGGCAGCTTTTGACCGTATCGGGATTGAATCACGCAGAATGAATCCAGTCTATATCTGTGTATTTGACAAAGATGGATTCATAGAAGAACTTAGGAAGAGGAATAAGAGAATTAAATATGTGATATAGAAAGAGGAGGAAGAATGATGAAAAGTATTACGAATGATATCTTTTATGTTGGGGTAGATGATCATGAGATCGATCTTTTTGAAGGTCAGTACATTGTACCGAATGGAATGGCATATAATTCTTATGTGATTATAGATGAAAAAATTGCAGTTATGGACACTGTGGATGCGAATTTTGGAGAAGAATGGCTTTCTAATGTCGCAGAGGTATTAGGAGAGAAAACTCCTGATTATCTGATCATTCAGCACATGGAACCAGATCATTCTGCAAATATCAGCAAATTTGTTGAGAAATATCCGGAAGCTAAGATTGTGGGAAATGCTCAGACATTTAAGATGATTGGTAATTTCTTTGATCTTGATATCGGGGAGAAAAAAGTCCAGGTTGCAAACAACGGAACACTTTCGCTTGGGAATCATGAACTGACATTTGTATTTGCACCGATGGTTCACTGGCCGGAAGTTATGGTTACTTATGCCAGTAAAGATAAAGTTCTGTTCTCTGCAGATGCATTTGGAAAGTTCGGAGCATTGGATGCGGAGGAAGACTGGGCATGTGAAGCACGCCGATATTACATTGGCATTGTAGGAAAGTATGGTACTCAGGTACAGACATTACTGAAAAAGGCTGCTGCGCTTGATATTCAGACAATTTGTCCATTGCACGGTCCAGTCCTTACAGAAAATCTTGAGTATTATATCAATTTATATGACATATGGTCATCCTATAATGTGGAATCTGAAGGTGTAATGATTGCTTATACATCTGTTTATGGAAATACGCAGAAAGCAGTGGAAATTCTAGCTGACAAGCTTGAGAAAAAGGGATGCCCGAAGGTCGTTGTATGTGATCTTGCAAGAGAAGATATGGCAGAAGCTGTAGAAGATGGATTCCGCTACGGAAAACTCGTACTTGCTACAACAACATATAACGGAGATGTGTTCCCGTTTATGAAACAGTTTATTGATCATCTGACAGAACGGAATTACCAGAACAGAACAATTGGTCTGATTGAGAATGGATCATGGGCACCAATGGCTGCAAAAGTCATGAAAGCTGCTTTTGAAAAGAGTAAAAATATTACATGGCTTGATACTACAGTTTCTATTATGTCAGCAGTTAAGGAAGCTGATATTGAGAAACTTGATGCGATGGCTTTAGAACTGTGCAAATAATACCAGACAATTCTTGAATAGAATTAAGACGGGGAAGGACATTATAGTAATGTGCTTCCCTGTTTGATATCATGAAGTAAATAGCGAAAAGGAATGGCATTATGAGTGATAAAAATTGTAGGAAAGAATCAGAATATTTAGCTGATATTATTGAGAAGATAAAGCGAAAACTGGAGATAGTAAACCAGACGTTGTCCGCAGGTCAGAAAGATATTGACAGTATGAATGAATATTACTGGCAAAATCATGCGGAAATGGATGAATATGGTTATGAGATCTATGATAATCAGCAGGCTCTGTTAAGACAGATAAATGCGAATCAGGAGCAGGCTCTTTTGAAGCAAAGACTAAAGAGGATGCTGGATTCCCCTTATTTTGGGAGAGTAGATTTTTGTTATGATGGAGAAGAGGAGGCCGAAAGCTTTTATATAGGAATTGCCAATTTTGCTGAAAAAGCCGGAGCTGTGCCACTTATTTATGACTGGAGGGCTCCGGTAAGTGGTCTGTTCTATGATTTCGATAAAGGGAGAGCTTTCTATGAGGCTCCGTCAGGGACAATTGAGGGAGAGATTGAAACAAAATGGCAATATAAAATTAAAGAAGGAAAATTAGTCTATTCATTTGAAAGTGATACAAAGATAGACGATGACATTTTAAAAGAAGCTCTCGGAAGTAATGGAGATGTCAAGCTGAAAAATATCGTCCGTACGATACAGAAAGAGCAGAATGAGATTATTCGTAATACGAAAGACAGAATATTAGTTATACAGGGAGCGGCAGGAAGTGGAAAGACATCAATTGCGCTTCACAGAATAGCATATTTACTTTATCATGACAGAGAACATCTGAAATCATCAAACATTCTCATTCTATCACCAAACAGTGTATTTTCCGATTATATTTCACACATTTTACCAGAGCTTGGCGAAGAAAATATAAAAGAAATGAGTTTCGATCTGTTTGCTTATCATGAACTTAAAAGTGTCGCGGATGATTGTGAAGATAGATATGATTATCTGGAAAGGCAAATGAAATTTCCGGACAATGAAGCCGTAGAACGAATTAAGGAGAAACAGTCACTTTCGTTTATAGGATTAATGGAAAGCTTTTTGGCTGTTATGGAAGATGAACTTGTCGATCTTCACAGAATTGAGTTTAAAAAATTTGTAAAAACTGAGGAAGAAATGATTCAGCTTTTTTATTTCCGTTTTCAGAATGTGCCACTCCTTAAACGTATGGATGCTGTGCGAGAATACTTTGTTGATGAATATGAGACATTGCACAACAGGAATATTTCTGAAGAGGAACAGGAATATATTCAGACACTATTTGATAAGATGTATGTGACAAAAGACATCTATGAAATCTATAACTGGATGCTGCAGGAATATGGATATGAAATGCTGTCTGATGTGGAATATGAAAAAAGAAAAATACCATATGAAGATGTCTATCCAATGCTGTATTTAAAATATCGTTTAATCGGGCAGAAGAAGCGAAATGAAATCAAACATCTGGTCATTGATGAGATGCAGGATTACTCTTATCTTCAGTATGTTATTATTGATAATATGTTTTCCTGTCGCATGACGATTCTTGGAGATAAGGCGCAGATACTGGATGACAGACAGCAGGATGTATTAGATTTTCTTCCGAGGATATTTGGAAAAAATATACGTAAGATTGTGATAAATAAAAGTTACCGTAATACGGTTGAAATTGCAGAATATGCAGCGAAATTTGCCGATGTAGGAAACTTGGAAATTATGCAGAGGCATGGGAAAGAAGTAATAGAGTGCAAGTTTCAAAATCTTGACAGTTTGCTTGATAAGATTGAAAAAGATTTGCTTAAATCTGCGAACTATGAAACGATTGCTGTACTGACGCTGACTGAAGAAGATGCACATGACATTTACAGATTATTAAAAAAGAGATATAGAGATATAAAGATGCCGGTTCACTATATTGACCGAAACAGCAGCTCTTTCAGGAAAGGAATTACGGTTACAACTTATTATTTTGCAAAGGGACTTGAATTTGATCAGGTATTCGAAGCATTCCAAGATCATGGAAATCCTTTTGTGAAGCAGGCGGCATATATCGGAGCAACAAGAGCACTCCATGAGTTATATGTATATTCATTTTAACGTGATTATAAAGATGGAAGGTATAAAATAATATCATACATCATAAATTACAATAAAATCATCGATGGCGTTTTTATGAAAATAAAAAAACAGGAAAAAAGAAAAGAAAGTCATTCAATCAAAGAAAAGATGGCACAATTATCAGAAATGCCGAAAGATGTTGTTATGGGGATGCCAATGCTAACGATGATGGGACAGATGGAGCTTTGTATAGAAAATTATAGAGGGATTATTGAATATACAGAGCTTTTAGTACGTGTTCAGACAAAAACAGGACAGATACGGATAACCGGTAATCATTTGAGGGTCGATTCTTATACAAATGACGAGATGAAAGTAACAGGTCATATCGAAACAATTGAATATCTCAAATAGGAGGGAGCACATTGCTGTCACAACTTATCAGTTATATTCAAGGTTATCTTTGTATCCGTATCAATGGCAATTCTACAGAACGGTTTTTAAATGCCTGCCGTCACAGGGAAATTCGTTTGTGGGGGCTCAGGGCTGTTCATGGCGCATATGAAATGAATATATCCATTCGGGATTTCAAAAAATTAAAACCAGTGATCAGGAAGACCGGAACAAAAGTTGTGATGGTAAAAAAGTTCGGTCTTCCTTTTTGTTTATATAGACGCCGAAAGAGAAAAATGTTTTTTGTCGGAGCTGTTTTGTGTGTTTTCCTCATATTTTGGATGTCAAGATATATATGGAATATTGATATTGAAGGCAATATTTCCCGCACAGATGAGACATTGATTGAATTTTTAAAGACCAGATCCATACAAAGCGGAATGGAAAAATCAAAAGTGGACTGTGCAAGAATCGTAAAAGATATTCGAAAAGAATATGATGATATTATCTGGGTATCTGCATATATTAAGGGGACACGTTTAATGATACACATAAAAGAAAATGAAGACTCGCCGCTGCTCATAGAAAAGAAAATTGAAGAAAATGAAGAGCAACAGCCGGAAGAGATTGTACCGGAGGATATTATAGCTGTCAGGGATTGTACCATAGATACAGTTATCATTAGAAACGGAATTCTGATGGTAAAGCCTGGAAGTAAAGTTAAAAAAGGTGATGTCTTAGTGTCCGGCCTTGTTCCGGTCATAAACGATGCAGGAGAGACTGTTTCATATCAATATCATATTGCAGATGCTGATATTATAGGAAAGACCAGTCTGGAATATGAAGATACTTACTCAAATCAATATATTGAAAAAGAAAAAATAGATATTTATAAAGAGGAATATTTTTTGAAAATTGGAGATATCAGATTCGCTCTTGGTGGAATTAAGAATGATTATGAACATTTTTCTATGGGTGGAGTGCAGTATCAGCTTAAAATATTTAGTAATCTGACTTTTCCAATTTTCTGGGGAATTCGACGCGTTGTCCCATATGAAATAAAGGAGATGACATATTCTCAAAAAGAACTTCAGAAGATACTTACAGAGAGATTTCTTCGTACTTCTAGTGATTTGGGAAAAAAGGGGGTAGAAATTATTGAGAATAATGTTAAAATATACACAGGGTCGAAGGAAACTATGGCAAAAGGTAATTTAGAAGTACGAATGCCGGTAGGAGAAAAAAGACCTTCACAGATAATTGATATTCCGGAAAATAGTGAAAACGAACAGACAGGAGATATAACGGATGGGAATGATGGAAGCAATAATTGATATTCCGGCAGAACACGAAGGGAATGTATTCGGACAATTTGATATGCATGTAAAGAAAATTGAGCGCGCACTCCATGTGACGCTGATTGCAAGAGGCGAGAGTATCAAGATCATGGGAGAAGCTTCTAATGTTGAAAGAGCAAAAAGTGTTCTATCCCAATTGACGGAATTATCTAGAAGAGGAAATATAATACAGGAACAAAATGTTGATTATACATTGGCTCTCGCTATGGAAGACAGTGAAGAGAATGTGGTAGAAATTGATAAAGATATTATTTGTCATACTCTTCAGGGAAAGCCAATCAAACCAAAGACACTCGGTCAGAAAAAATATGTAGATGCAATCCGGAAACAAATGATTGTGTTTGGACTTGGACCGGCCGGTACCGGTAAGACTTATCTTGCAATGGCGATGGCAATTACAGCATTTAAAAATAATGAAGTTGGAAGGATCATTCTGACAAGACCGGCAATCGAGGCAGGAGAAAAGCTGGGATTTCTTCCAGGAGATCTTCAGAGTAAAATAGATCCGTATTTAAGACCTCTCTATGATGCGCTATATCAGATCATGGGAGCAGAGAGTTTTTTGAAAAACTCGGAGAAAGGTTTAATAGAAGTTGCACCGCTTGCCTATATGCGAGGAAGAACTCTTGATAATGCATTCATTATTCTGGATGAGGCACAGAATACAACTCCGGCTCAGATGAAGATGTTTCTTACAAGAATAGGTTTCGGTTCAAAAGTCGTGATTACAGGTGATGAGACACAGAAAGATCTTCCGTCCGGTCAGGCGTCTGGTCTCGATGTTGCAGTAAATGTTGTAAAGCAGATTGAAGATATTAGTATCTGCCGCCTTTCCAGTAAAGATGTTGTTCGTCATCCACTTGTACAGAAAATCGTCAAAGCGTATGAGGCTTATGAAAACCGTACGTCCAAAAATCGGGTAAGAGATAAAAGGAGAAAATCATGACATTGAATTTTGAAGAAGAAGGACAGACAAAACTGCCTTTGGAATGCGAAGAACTTGCAAAAGAAGTAGTAAATGCTGCGCTCGATTACGTAGAATGTCCGTATGAGGCAGAAGTGAACCTCCTTCTTACTATGAATGAAGAGATTCGCGAGATGAATCGAAATTTTCGGGAGATTGATCGTCCTACAGATGTACTTTCTTTCCCTATGGTTGATTATGAAAAAGCCGGAGAGTTTGATTTTCTTGAGACGAGAGATGACTGTTTTAATCCAGAAACAGGAGAGCTTCTTTTAGGAGATATTGTAATTTCGAAAGAAAAAGTATTTTCTCAGGCAGAGGAATATGGGCACAGCCTAAAGAGAGAATATGCTTTTCTAATTGCGCATTCTATGTTACACTTGACAGGATATGACCATATTGAGGAAGAAGAGCGTCTTGAGATGGAGCATATGCAGAGGGAGATCCTGCAAAAATTAGATATTTTACGATAAAGATGGAGTAATATATGGCAGATAATAAGAAAAACGGAGACAAGTCATTTATAGTACAAGGCTCGATTCTTGCGGTTGCCGGAGTTGTTACAAAGATCATAGGTGCGGTTTATCGTGTTCCGCTTGTTAATATTCTGGGTGATAAGGGGATGGGATATTACGGCGTTGCATTTCAGATTTATGCAATTGCCTTGACACTCACATCTTATAGCCTTCCATTGGCTGTATCAAAGCTGGTTTCAGCAAGAAATGCGACAGGACAGTATAGAAATGCACATAAAGTTTTCAAGAGTGCTCTCACCTTTGCTTTTATGGCAGGTGGTACGGCATCTTTGATCATATTTTTCGGTGCCGATTTTATTGCATCTGATATTATGGCAATGAAACTTAGTTCCTATGCTTTGCGGGTACTGGCACCATGTATATTAGTCGTTGCAATTCTTGGGGTATTCAGAGGATTTTTTCAAGGAAACGGATCCATGGTACCTACTGCGATATCACAGGTTCTGGAGCAGATTATTAATGCGGTAGTCAGTATTGTAGGGGCTTATTTTCTTCTGAAAGCAGGACGCGCTGCAGGAAAAGGAGAAGGTTACGCAATGGCAATGGCCGCTACCGGAGGAACTCTGGGAACAGTCGCCGGAGCATTATCGGCTCTTCTCTTTTTAATGTTCCTTTTTGCAGCTTATCGCAGAGTTCTGAGAAAACAGAAGAGAAAAGACAGAACACGAAAAAGAGAAAGTTACAAACATATTTTTAAAGTTCTTGTACTTACGATTGCACCTGTACTTTTAAGCTCAACAGTTTATAATCTGTGCGGAGTAATTGACAACGCAATGTTTGGAAAAATAATGTCCATACAGGGGCATGCAGAGAATGATTATGCAGGACTTCTGGGAATTTTAAGCGGAAAATATGATACGATTATTAACGTGCCTCTGGCTTTTTCTAATGCACTTGGTGCATCACTTGTCCCCAGTCTTGTGGCAACAGTAAAAACCGGAAATAAGAGACAGATCAATAGCAAGATTTTTATGTTCACACGCTTTAATATGTTGATTGCAATTCCAAGTGCAGTTGGTCTTATTGTTCTTGGAAAACCGATTCTTGACTTGATCTTCTTTACAGAGAATAATGATATGGCTGCGAAGATTCTGCAGGTTGGAGCTGTCTCGGTTGTGTTTTATTGCCTTTCAACTGTCACCAATGCGGTCCATCAGGGACTGGATAATATGATGGTTCCGGTAAAGAGTGCATCCATTTCAATCGTGATCCATGCAGTTTCTCTTTTTATTATGATGGTTGTATTTAAATGGGGAATTTATGCAGTTGTGATCAGTAAGATTATATTCGCAGCATCAGCTTCTATGTTGAATTCACATGCACTCAGACAAAAAGTTGGATATGTTCAGGAACAGAAAAAAACATTTTTTATTCCCTTGATAGCTTCACTGATTATGGGAGTCGTTGCATTTGCAGTTCATTTTTCACTTGCGATGCTTATTGGTGATAAGATTGCGACAATCATCGCGATGCTAGTCGCAGTTGCTGTTTATGGATGCGGACTGGTATTGCTTGGTGGAATCACAGAATCTGAGATGCTTGAGATGCCAAAAGGAGCATTGCTTGCAAAAGTTTGTCGAAAAGTTCATCTGTTTAGATAATATTCATGTTGTTATGTAGAGGAATGATTACTGTATAAATTGAAAAAAGTTGCCAATACTATACAAAAAGGAGTGAACCTTATGAAGAATAAGTATGGTATTGGCTTTTTTTCGGTAATAGTGATTGCGGCAGTCGCAGTGACTTGTGCATATCAGATAAGTTATCACCGGGCCCGAGAAAAAGCAGAAGCAGAGATTGAAGCAAAACAGAGGGAAGAAAGTTTGGATACGGAAGATGCGGTGACAGCAGATGGACATGCTCTAAAAGATGAGTGTTACTATCTTATGGATGTAAATGGCTATGTAGTAGTATTTTTAAGTGATAAAAAAACTGCTTATGAGTATACAGATATTTTGTGTGATGAACTTCCGGACTCCCTTAAACAGGAAATAAAAAACGGGAAATATATTGAAGATCAGGAAGAACTTTATGGTTTTCTGGAAAATTATTCAAGCTGACTTCTTTAAAAATTAAAGTAGACTTTAGGAAGAAGTTAGTGTAAGATAGATAAAGCAATTTGAATATAGAGTAGTAAAGGACATAAGAAAAATGGACGATAAAAAGATAGCCAGAATTAATGAATTGTATCATAAATCGAAAGCAGAGGGTCTTACAGAGGCGGAATTGAAGGAACAGCAAATTCTCAGAAGAGAGTATATTGATTCTTTTAAAAGGAATCTCAGAGGACAGCTCAACAATATTTCTATTAAAGAAAAAGATGGAAGCATTACGGATTTGGGGGAGAAATTTGGAAACAAAAAAGGAAATTAGAAAACAGATAAGAAAAATCAGAAATCAGTTGGAGCCCGATGTGTGGCAGAGAGCTACGGAAAAGATTACTTCAAATGTAATTCAAAGCGACAATTTCAGAGAAGCAACAGATGTTCTTTGTTATATTAATATAGAAGGAGAAGTTGGAACCAGGCAGATCATTGAGGAGGCATGGCGCCTTGGCAAAAATGTTTGGGTTCCGAAAGTATTCGGAGATGATATGGAATTTTTTTGTATCCATTCTTTTCTTGAGCTTGAGGAAGGAGCGTTTGGCGTACCTGAACCTACCGGGAATGGAGAAAAGGCTGATTTGTCATACGGTCTTATAATTGTTCCGGGGATAGCTTTTGATCACATGCGCAACAGAATCGGATATGGAAAAGGATTTTATGA
>JBJEMB010000062.1:4789-21503 GCA_051879455.1 Lachnospiraceae bacterium | reverse complement strand
TATGTATCACTACTATATGTTTAATAAGCCTTTCGGCTGCGTCAGTGCAAGAAAGGATGATCTGTATCCTACTGTCATAGACTATTTTAAAGATCTGCATAATGAAAATCTTTCCCCGGTCGGCAGACTTGACCGCGAGACAGAGGGGCTTCTTATGATTACAGATGACGGAAAGTGGAATCAGCTCATGACACACCCTGATAATCATAAAGAAAAGACTTACGAATTTATTGCAATGGGAGAACTTAACGACGAAAAAATACAGAAACTGGAGAACGGAATTCTCTTAAAAGGTTCTGATATTCCTACTGCTCCCTGTAAAATAAAAGTCACCGGAACATCTACCCTTGCCAATACACTTCCAAATCTGCATCCGGATATTCAGAAAGCAAGCGGTCATAATCGCCCGGAGCACCCAGTCGTAATGGGTAAAATTACAATTACCGAAGGTCGAAAACACCAGATACGAAGAATGCTCAAGGCTGTCCGCTGCTGTGTGATAGGATTGAAAAGAATTTCTATTGATAATATTTACCTTGACGAAACATTAAAACCGGGAGAGTGGAAAGAGATTAGCATCTGCTAGTCTTCTTCTCCCCTTAACTCCCAGTAAAATATATATTGTTGTATGACACCTTCATAGCCTTTATAGCGTCTTTTCGGAAATCCCCTTTTATAGTGTTCTTTCAAGGCCTGCTGAATGTGAGTATCTATGGGAAATGCCTGTAAATGATGAAGTCCGAACAGACAGATACAGTCTGCCACTTTCTCACCGACACCAAATAATTTAAGAAGCTCTGTTTTTGCTTTTTTATAGCTCATTTTTCTGATTTCTTCCAGATCAATCTCACCTTCCACAATACTTCTGGCAGTGCGCACCACATATTTACTTCGATATCCGAGATTGCACTTTTTAAGCTCATCTTCCGGCAAATAAGCAAGCTTCTCCGGTTCCGGAAATGTGTAATAGCATTCTCCTCGGAAGTTTGTCCTTTTTTCCCCATATTGCTCACAAATATTATTGATGCATCTTCGAATCCGGACAATATTGTTTTGCTGCGAAATAAGAAAGGAAGCTATCATTTCCCACAGATCCTGATAAAGAATGCGTATTCCACAGCCAAACTGTGCCGCATTTTTAAGGTATTTGTCATTAGGATTAATCTGATTTATAAAAAAACTATAATCTTCATCTAAATCAAAATACATTTTCCAGAATTCTTCAAACTCTTCTTCCTCGCAGGAAAATGTTACCTCTTTGTTATTCTGTATCACTTCCAGATAACGCTCTGATGCCACCACACTATATGTATTATCATTCCGTTGATACATGCGAAAACATTGACCGGAGTCACAGATCTGAGCGATATTAAAATTTTCTATTTTCTTCGTAATCATATTTCATTCCTGCTATTTCCTGTTCTTATTATCTGTCAATATTTCCGTCACTCAATTTCACGGTGATATAGTCATGCCTGACAGCTTTCAAATACTTTTCAACCAAATCCTTTGTCTTAAACTTAATACTGGATGTATTGACACATGGATGACATGCAAAATATTCTTCTTTAAACACATCTTCATCTATCAGAAGCTGCACTTTATTCTCCGGATCAAAAATAAGTCCCATAACTGTTGCCGAACCTGGTGAAACATTCAGATACTGTTCCATATCTTCACCGGATGCAAAGGATAATCTTGAAGTCGGAATCTGCTTAGACAGCTCTTTTGTCTTAAGCGCTTTCCTCCCCGGAATCAAAAGCAGATAGTATGCAGTTTTCTGGCGATTACATAAAAACAGATTTTTACAGATTGAAACTTCCAGAATCTTATCTACTCCGAGACAATCTTCTATAGTCCCCACAGCCTTATGATCTGTCCTCTTGTATTCAATTCCCAGTGAATCTAAGAGATCATACACTTTTATTTCTTTATCTTGTCGTCCTTCAACTGACTCCGGGCGTCCCTCATACAATACCATAGTCTTTCCTCCTGCTGTCTTATGCTCTGATATGTTTTAAAATCTTCTCTTTTCCCACTGATATCTTTTCATCTCAACCTGTCCATCCACGAACCCGACTCCTTCTGCCTTCAACAGTTCTGTCTGATATTTTCCACTGGTGCTTTCAGCTCCGCCAAACACCTCTCCATCTTTTTTTACTACCCGATGCCATGGAATATCACTTCCATTTGGAATGGCATGCAGAGCATAACCTACCACTCTGGCAAGCCTGCGATTTCCCACAAGCTCTGCAATCTGCCCGTAAGACGCCACCTTTCCCGGCGGAATCTGCTGTATAATATCATAGATTCTATCAAATGTATTTTCTGCCATATATTACTGTTTTCCCTTTACCACTTTTGCCACAATGACACAAAACAAAATTGTTATCACCATATCCGGCAGTGTGTTTCCTACCGGCATATCAATATTCATGAGGATTCTGTATGCAACAAATCCTACTGCCCACACGAGAAGATTCGGTATGTTTACCGGGCTTTCGCTTACATCTTTTTTCAATATGAAAAAGTCTGCAATCTGAATTGCAATCATCGGCGCAAAGACAGAACCGATCAGATACAGAAAGTTTGTAATATTATCCATCGGATAGACGATTGCTCCGATGGTTCCGATCACTGTCACTGCAATTGCCACATGTTTTCCGCTGACTTTTGCGAAAATGGACTCACTGGACACTCCAGCGGAGTATGCATCCAGAAATGTTGTGGTCACTGTAGAGAACACGATGATCAGCAGACCGATGATTCCAAGTCCTGCTTTTACCATAATCAGGGCGATATCATATTCTCCGGTGTAGATTGCTGCACCCATTCCGATCACATACATCCAACAGCTGACAACACCATACACAATCGCGCTGACAGCAGTTGCTTTCACCGGCTCTTTTGCTTCCCGTGTATAATCACTGATCAGAGGAAGCCATGAAAGAGGCATCGCTACAGATAGTTCTACTGCTGCCCCAAAGGTCATACTATCATCAGCCGCAACTCCCACAGCCCCACTGTCAAAAAAGATGACTTTACACAAGATCAATGTCAGGATAAAAAGCGCTGTCATGGCAATCGTATTCATTTTCCCGAGATTCGTGATTCCAATCATGATCCACAAAATAATCAGACCGCCGATGACCAGACACCACACCCATTTTCCGGTGCTTACAACACTGTCTGCTGCCAATGCGCCGTCATAAATCATAATCGCAGTCCAACCGACAAGCTGCAATACATTTAAGATAGAAAACAGAAGGCTTCCTTTCTGTCCAAAGCTCATCTTTACTGTTTCCATCGCACTTTTTCTCACCTTACCGCCGATCACTCCTGCAAGGAAAAGCATCAGACAGCCGATGATATGTCCAACGATAATGGCAGTAAGTCCTGTCTGGAACCCAAGCGGTGCCAGATAAGTTCCGGTAAGAATTTCCGCAATGGATACACCTGCACCAAACCAGATCAATCCATTTTCAAAAATTCCGGTACGTCTCTCTTCCATATTACCGCCCCTCCTTTTCCTCGGCAAAGCGTCCACTAATATCAAATCCATGATTCATCGGACCGCTACCGCTTCCAAGGTCAAGCATTGCACCGAGCGCTCCTGAGATATACTCTTTTGCACGCTCTACAGCTGTATCTAAGTCATATCCTTTTGCAAGATTTGACGCAATGGCACTGGAAAGTGTACATCCGGTTCCGTGGGTATTCGGATTGTCAATTCGTTTTCCATAGAACCATTTGTAAGAGCCGTCTCTGTATAACAGATCGTTGGCATCATTTAACTGATGTCCCCCTTTGCACAGTACCGCACAGTGATAGGTCTCGCTAATCATTCTTGCAGCTTCAATCATATCCTCTGCTGTCTTCACTTCCATTCCGGACAACACCTCTGCCTCCGGAATATTCGGAGTCAGCACACATGCCATTGGAAGCAGACAAGATTTCAATGTGTCAATTGCTTCGTCACTGATCAGCTTTGATCCGCTTGTTGCTACCATAACCGGATCTACAACAATATTCTTTGCTTCATACTGCTTAAGTTTTTCAGAAATCATCTCAATCAGCGGACTTGCCGATACCATACCAATCTTTACCGCCTCCGGATAGATGTCTGTGAAAATACTGTCTAATTGTTTTCCCAAAAACTCTGGCGTTACTTCCATAATCCCTGTTACGCCGGTCGTATTCTGTGCAGTCAGGGCAGTGATCGCACTCATGGCATATACACCATTGCTGATCATTGTCTTGATATCTGCCTGGATACCGGCGCCTCCGCTGGAATCACTACCAGCGATTGTTAATGCTGTTCTCATAATTTCTTAATTCCTTTCCATATATCTCTTTTTATATGTTAATATGCATTAATTTTCTATAGCGACGTAAGGTGGTGCCCCCGATACGCCGCTTATTTTTCAGCCACCTTAAGACAAAAGTTCTGTCAAGGCTGTCACATATACGTCTGCCTCTTTTTTTAAAGCTTCCTGGTCTTTTTCACTTGCTTCATCGTACACTGCCAAGGTGTGGAATCCTGCGCTTTTTGCAGTCAAAAGTGCGTGAAGCGCATCTTCAAAGACCAGTGTTTCTTCCGGCTTTGTATGCAGATATTCAGCTGCTCTCCGGTAAATCAGGGGACTTGATTTGCTTTCCCCAACTTCAGAGCATGTGAAGATTTTTTCAAAATATCCGTCAATTCCCAGTCGCTTAAATGCTTTCTCAATATGATCTCTCTCGCTGGAGGTTGCAGTCACCATGGAGATTTCTTTTTCTTTCAAAGCTGCAAGAAGCTCTTTTGCGCCTTCTTTCAGCGGTGCTTCGTAATAATAGAAATCTCTTACGATGGACAGGACTCCTTCGATGATCTCATCAATGGCATAAGGCAGCCCATAATGCTCTTTCACATATTTAGCCCCTTCCTCGATGGACATGGGGAAGAGTATCTGGCTCAAATTTGCTTCCGGTTCTTTTCCTATGCTTTTTAAGTAACGGACACCTACATCCTCCCAGATTCCCATAGAATCAAGAAGAGTCCCATCCACATCAAAGATGGCTCCTTTAATCATACCTTCTATCAAACCTTCTATCAAACCTTTTATCATGCTTTTACCATTTCCTCTGTGAGACTCTTGAGTTCTCTCGTTGCTGCTTCAATATCCGGTTTTGCGAAGATTGCACTGATGACTGCGATTCCGCAGATACCGTTTCCGGAGAGTTTCATAATATTATCTGTGCTGATTCCGCCGATTGCGATGACTGGGATATCTACTGCCTCGCAGATTGCTTTCAATGTCTCATGCTCTACTTCACACGCATCTGCTTTAGATCCTGTCGGAAAGACTGCTCCAACGCCAAGGTAATCTGCGCCTCTCTTTTCTGCGAGCACGGCCTGCTCTACTGTCTGGGCAGACACTCCGATGATCTTGTCCGGTCCCAACTTTGCGCGGACATCTCCGGCTTCCATATCGCTCTGCCCCACATGGACACCATCTGCATCCATGGCGATTGCAATGTCTACGTTGTCATTGATGACAAACGGAACATGATATGTTTTGCAAAGCTCTTTTATCTCTTTTGCTTCCTCAAGGAAATGCTCCGCATCCAGTTCTTTCTCTCTGAGCTGAATAAATGTCGCACCGCCTTTCAAAGCTTTTTCTACCTGTGCATACAATGTCTCGCCGTTTAACCAGCTTCTGTCTGTCACTGCATACAATAACAAATCTTTCTTATCGCACTTCATAGTTTGCTCCTTTATCCAGTGTCTCACCGTCCATGTTATAGATTGCGTCGATGATACGGTTTCTGTAAGTAGAATTGCCGTCTCCCTCCTGCATATGGCTATATCCAATCTCTCCGGCAAGTCCCATTGCACAGACTGCTGCCGCTGCTGCCTCAAGCTTTGCGTCTGGATTTGCCACAACAAATGCAGTCATCATACCGGAAAGCTGACAGCCTGTTCCTGTGATCTTGCCCATCTCAGGACGTCCGTTACGGATTACATAACATTTCTCACCGTCACTTACAAGATCGATTGCACCGGTGATTGCTACGATACATTTCATTTTCTTTGCAAATTCTTTTGCAAATGCAACTGCACTGTCAAGATTGTCTTCTGTCACCGCATCGGCCACATCAGCGTCCACACCTTTCGTTGTTCCACTTCCCAGTGCCAAAGTCTTAATCTCGGAAATATTTCCCCGGATCACATCAAATTTGATTTCTTCAAGCAATTGAACCGCTGTGTCAGTACGAAGTGCGCTCGCTCCTGCCCCTACCGGATCAAGAAGCACCGGATGACCAAGTTCATTTGACTTCTTTCCTGCCACGAACATTCCTTCAATGGTTCTTACATTTAATGTTCCGATATTAATGTTCAGTCCTCCGCAGATTGCAGTAATATCAACTACGTCCTTCGGCTCATCAGACATGATCGGGCTTCCGCCACATGCCAAAAGTACATTGGCTACATCGTTGACCGTCACATAATTTGTGATGTTGTGCACAAGCGGCACAGTTTTTCTAACATTTTCAATACAGGTTCCCAGCATAATACTTACCTCCTTATTGTTTTGCTGTCCTGCTTTGGATTCTCGCAAATGTTTTTATCATCCAGAAACAAATTTTTCTATATGATAAAAGAAGCGGATACACCAGGTATTGGCACATCCGCTGTTTCTACGAATATATGTCCCTACGTTGGCATTATCCAAATCAGGTTCCGGGTCAAGGCGCTTCAGCCTACTCTCAGCCTGCTTGATACGCAAGCTCCCCTTTTCGTAACTTACTATACTACTGTTTTTTCCTTTTTGCAATCAGTATCTGAAATCTCATATCTGATCTTTTTCATTTTTATAAAATAATACACGATCAGGATGATTATGGAAATGACTCCCGAGATTGGATAAGAGAGCATAACAACCTCTAATGTATGATGTTTCGGAAGCACATAGAGTATCCATGGAACTCTGACACAAATCACCCCAAACATATTGATTGCTGTCGGAATCGCTGCATCTCCAAGTCCACGAAGTGCTCCCGACGGAATCTCCATAAATACAAATACAATATAGATGGGGACAAGGTAGTGTATCATATACACGCCGATGTCTATTACATTTACATCCGAGACAAACAGGTAAAACATTGGCCGGCAAAATAGCAGAAGCACCATCTGTGCAGCGCCACAGACAAGAAGTGCCAGTCCCAGACAAATCCGGATACTTTTAAACACCCTGTCCATCTTTTCTGCCCCATAATTTTGTCCAACAAAGGTAGTAATCGTAGCGCCAAAAGCACTGCAGACCGTCCAGAAGATCATATCCATCTTATTATATGCTGCCCAAGCGGCAGCAGTATCTGTTCCAAAACTATTGATTGCTGTCTGCAAAACGATCCCGGTTATTCCACCGATACAAAACTGTAATCCTCCCGGAAGCCCAACCTTCAGTTCTTCCCATAAAATCTGCCTGTCGATTCGTATTTTTCTGAGAACAAGCTTCATATCACAATAGGAATGCATCAGTGCATATAAGACGATCACAGCACACACCGCTTGGGAAATTACCGTTGCAACCGCCGCTCCTGCAATCCCAAGTTTAAATACAATAATAAAAAGAATATCCAACACAATGTTCAATACACTGCAGATTACCAGATAATAAAGCGGACGCTTTGAATCACCCGTCGCTCTCATAATGGCGGAACCCATATTATAGGTAAACGTCGCAATCAGACCGACAAAATAAATCCTTAAATAAATTACAGAATCTTCCATCACCTCTGCCGGAGTCTGCATGATCTGAAGAAGCATAGGTGTTGTAAACCACCCCACGACTGCCAATACTACACCTATGATAAGGGCAAATGCACATGCGGTATGAAGACTTCTGTGCAGCCTCTTGGAATTTTTTGCACCATAATACTGCGAAATGACCACTGCCGCTCCCGTGGACAGTCCACTAAAAAAATAAATTACGATATTCGTCAGCATTGCCGCAGATCCACCCACACTTGCCAATGCCTCTTTCCCGACAAAATGGCCGACTATAGCAGCATCTGCCACATTATAAAATTGCTGAAACACTGTTCCCAGTGCAATAGGGAAGAAAAATATAATAATCTGTTTCCAGATCACACCTTCGGTAATTGGATTTTTCTGAGATGATTGCTCGGTAATCGGGTTTTCGTGGGATGATTGCTCGGCTATCATGTGTATCCTCCTGTAAAAAAGTATTTAATACTTTCTCAGTGTATCATTGCTGTCATCCGTAGTCTTATCAATATCCTTGATGACGATGTAATAACCGTTATCACCATTGGTCTTTACAAGCACGCGGTCCCCTACTTTGTGACCACGGATTGCCTTTCCCATAGGTGACTCTATACTGATCAGTCCCTGCATGGAATTTCCTCTGACACTTGTCACAAGTCGGTAAACTTCTGTCTCATCATCATCTTCAAAATATACAGTTACCGTATTGTTGATTCCCACCTCATCGTCTTTTGACTCATCGGAGACAATTTTTGCATTCTTAAGCATTTTCTCAAGATAGCGGATGCGGCTTTCATTACGGTTTTTATCCTGCTTTGCAGCTTTGTATTCGAAGTTTTCACTCAAGTCTCCCTGGGCTCTTGCTTCCTTCACCGCCTCAAGCTCTTTTTTTCGTACTACCAGCTTTCGATATTCAATCTCTTCCTTGATTTTTTCCACATCACTTTTTGTTAACTGTTCTCCCATGTTACCTCTGCCTTTCTTAATGACTCTTTTACATCTGTCTCATCAAATTAACCATTTCAATAGCAGACAGTGCACAGTCATAACCTTTATTGCCTGATTTGCTTCCGGCGCGAGAAATAGCCTGCTCAATATTTTCTGTTGTAACGACACCAAACATAACAGGAATTCCTGTCTCAAGACTTACATGCGCAATTCCTTTGGAAACCTCATTACAAACATAGTCATAATGAGAAGTATCTCCTCTTATTACCGCTCCGACACAGATGATCGCGTCATATTTTCCGGATTTTGCCATTTTCTGAGCTGCCACCGGAGTCTCAAATGCTCCCGGTACCCATACCGCAGTAATGTTATCTTCATCCACTCCATGACGCACTAGTCCATCCACCGCACCTCCAAGGAGCTTATTTACAATAATCTCATTAAAACGGGATGCAACAATTCCTACCTTCATTCCCTCCGGTGCTACAACTTTTCCTTCCAACATATGAATATTTCTCATTTTCTTATCCTCCTGATTATTATAAAAAATTTTCTCTGGAATATCCACTCTAAATTTTCTGTGAATTAAAATGTAATCTTATGGAAAATATGACCCATCTTTTCCTGCTTTGTTTTCATATAAAATGCATCATATTTTTGCGGTTGTACCTCGATTGGCACTCGTTCCTTTATTTCTAATCCAAAATCATTGATTCCATATACCTTTTCCGGATTGTTTGTGAGAAGTCTTAAAGATCTCACACCCAAATCAGCTAGAATCTGCGCTCCTACCCAGTATTCCCGAAGATCCGGAGCAAATCCGAGCTTAATATTAGCTTCTACTGTATCCATCCCCTGCTCCTGCAGCTCATATGCTTTCAATTTATTGATTAGACCAATTCCTCGTCCTTCCTGACGCATATATAAAACAATTCCTCGTCCTTCTTCCTCTATCTGACGCATCGCCGTCTGGAGTTGAATACCACAGTCACATCTAAGTGATCCGAAAGTGTCTCCTGTCAGACATTCAGAATGTACTCTGCAAAGTACATCTTCACCATCTCCGATTTCTCCTTTTACTAAAGCCACATGATGTTCTCCGGTAATGTCATTGACATATCCATAAATCTGAAAATGTCCGTATTTCGTCGGCATGTCTGCACAAGCTTCTCTTACCACATGTTTTTCATGGATCCTCAAATAATCCTGAAGATCTTTAATCGTGATAAATTTGAGATTGTATTTTTTAGCAAGTTTCCAAAGATTTGGCGTACGCATCATCGTTCCATCATCTTCCATAATTTCACAACAGATTCCACACTCCTTTAAACCTGCAAGACGCATCAGATCTGTAGTCGCTTCCGTGTGTCCGTTTCTTACAAGTACACCACCATGTCTCGATACCAATGGAAATATATGCCCCGGTCTTCTTAGATCTCCGGGCTTTGTCTCATCTTCTGTAAGTTTCATCATTGTATAAGAGCGCTCTGCAGCTGAAATTCCGGTCGTCGTATCCACATGATCGACAGACACTGTAAAAGCAGTACAGTGATTGTCCGTATTCTCGGACACCATTTGTGGAAGTCCGAGCTTTCCGGCAATTTGTGCACTCATAGGTGTACAGATTAATCCTTTTGCATGACACGCCATAAAATTAATATTTTCCTGTGTAGCAAATTCTGCTGCACAGATCATATCTCCCTCATTCTCCCTGTCCGGATCATCCGTCACCAGAATGATTCTCCCCGCTCTTAATTCTTCCAGTGCCTCATCGACGGTATTATACTGATATTCCATCTCTTTCTCCTCCTTATATTCCGTATTCTTCCAGAAGCTCCATTGTAAGTCCTCCGGTCTTCTGTTCTTCTCCTGAAAACCCGGCTTTTACAAATCTTTCCACATATTTTCCCACAATATCATTTTCAAGATTCACAAACTCTCCCGGCTTCCTTTTTAAAAGTGTCGTCTCCTCGCCGGTGTGAGGTATAACTGAAACTTGGAAATATGTTTCTCCCACCTTGGCCACTGTAAGACTCACTCCATCTATGCAGATAGAGCCTTTTTCTACAATGTACCTCATAATCTCCGGCTTCGTATCTATTGTGAGCCACACCGCATTTTCCTCTCTTTTTAACGACCGGATCATCCCTGTCCCATCAATATGGCCACTGACGATATGGCCTCCAAACCGTCCGCCTGCAGCCATAGCTCGCTCCAGATTTACCAAATCTCCCGAAGATAATTTGCGAAGACTGCTTCTTCTCACTGTTTCTGCCATGACATCTGCACAAAAGCTTTCTTCACTCATAGAAATCACAGTCAGACAAATACCATTCACCGCAATACTGTCTCCTATTTTTGTTCCTTCAAGTACCCTTTTTGCACAGATCTGGATCTGTCCGGAATTTCCTGAAATCAAAAGTTTTTTTATAGTTCCTGTCTCTTCAACAATTCCCGTAAACATAAGCCACCTCCTGCCTTTTTATGAGAATAGACTCTATAAGCTCTGCCTTTATCCACACACATTGTATTCCAGCAAAATA
Source organism: Lachnospiraceae bacterium (assembly GCA_051879455.1). Lineage (GTDB taxonomy): Bacteria > Bacillota > Clostridia > Lachnospirales > Lachnospiraceae > MD308. Next base: position 10,235 of record JBJEMB010000062.1, on the reverse strand, counting down.
TCATCTCCTACTTTAGAGACACTCTCAAGTTCCATCCGGTAAGCCTCACCAGGCAGATTAACTCCACATCCTGTCACCGGTGTTTTTGCTGAGACTCCTCCGAAAATTTTCGGTGCAATAAATACCTTTGCTTCTTTGACGATTCCTGCTCTCAAGGCGCTTTCGTTTAAACTTCCGCCGCCCTCCAGAAGAATACTGTCAATTCCCTTCTCACCAAGAAATTTCATAAGTTTTTGCAAATCGACTCTTCCATCTTTTCCGGGAAGGTTAATAACTTCTACACCTTGCTTTTTTAATTCCGCTATTTTTTCACTAGCTCTTTCATGGGGCAGTTTACTATATGCACAGGCAATAATTGTCGGATATTCCTTCGCTGTCTGACATATCTTGCTGTCAAGCGGTATTCTTAACTTACTGTCGCATATGATACGCACCGGGCTTTTCAAGCCGTCAAGCCGAGCATTGAGCATCGGATCATCCGAAAAAACTGTCTCAATCCCTACCATGATTCCCATGTATCGATGCCTTAGCTTATGCACCTGCATACGGGCTTTTTCTCCGGTGATCCACTTGGATGCTCCGGTCTTTGTGGCAATCTTTCCATCCGCGGTCATGGCATATTTCATCACTACATAAGGAAGTTTCGTCGTAATATAATGGAAAAAGACTTTATTAAGTGCATCACATTCTTCCCTCAGAAAATCTTCCTCTACAATCACACCTGCATTTCGCAGAATCTCTGCCCCTTTTCCTGCCACCTTTGGATTAGGATCTCTGGACCCAATAACCACTCTTTTGATATGATTTTCTAAAATTGCCTCTGTACACGGCGGTGTTTTTCCATAGTGACAGCACGGCTCCAATGTAACATACAAAGTTGCTCCATCTGCAGATTCCTTAAGATTTGCAATTGCATTTCTTTCTGCATGAAGTTCTCCGTATCTGGCATGATAACCTTCACCAATAATCTTATCATCTTTGACAATGACCGCTCCTACTACCGGATTAGGATTTGTAAATCCAATGCCTCGTTTTGCCAGCTCTATCGCACGAAGCATATAATCTTTATCTGTCATTCGTACCCCTCCTCTTTCTTTTTTTAACAAAAAATCTCCCACAAACACTATCTGTTCAGGGAGATTGGTCTAAACTTTTTCTAATCTTTGTGATTTCGAATAATTCACAATAAAAAACTCTGAGAGGATTCATTATCCAATCAGAGCATAGACTACAGTTATCACGTCATCTTCTTCCATCCAGACTATACTGTCGGCCCCGGAATCTCACCGGATCATGCCTTACGGCTCGCGGGCTTTACCGCCGGTAGGGAATCTCACCCTGCCCTGAAGATCTTTTATATTTATCACTGGTGACATTATACTTCTTTCTTATAAAAAATACAATAGTCATTTTCATTGACAAATATTTACTGGACTGTTATATTCTAGGTGGCAAGAAGTTGATTAATCAACTTCTCTGTTTTCTTTTTTAACAATACACATTAAGATAAAAGTAACTGATGTTTCAAGAGGTATCCCTATGATTGATCGATTTGAAAATTTAACAAGTGGTGTCACACAAATATACAAAAGCATTCAGAAAATCAAACGATGCCGCATGGATTCTCTGGGTCTCAAAGGCACTCATGTTATGTGTCTTCATTACCTTGAGGCATATCCTGATGGTTTGACAGCTTCGGATCTATGCGATAAATGTAAAGAAGATAAAGCTGGAATTTCCAGGATCCTGGCCGATCTTGAAAAGAACAGACTGATTGCTTATGACCCGCAGTCGAATATCAAAGAAACGAAAAAATACCGCGCTAAAGCAATCCTTACAGACGAGGGAAAAAAATATGCCAAAAAGATCACTAATCTGATCATTCATGCTACCATCGCCGGTGGTCAGGGAATTGGCGAAAAAGAGCGGGATATTTTTTATCAGGTATTATTCCAGATTGCAGATAATCTGAATCAGGTATGCCGGAATCTGGAAACCGAAAATTAATTCATAAAAAGAAAGGATACTTATCATGCACAAAATCAAAAAAATATATTGTCGTACATTTCAAACTGCATTTAAGATTGCTCTTCCATTTTTGCCATACAGAAAACCAAATGTTATCGGAAGCGTAAAACTTATTCCGGATATTATTAGGGAAAATGACTGTAACAATGTGCTGATTATTACAGATACTGTCATTCGCGGACTCGGACTTACGAAGCGCCTGGAACAGGCTCTTTCTAAAAATAAAATTCCTTATACGATCTATGACAGAACAGTTGCTAATCCAACAACCGAAAATGTCGCAGAAGCTCTGGAAATTTATTATAACAATAACTGTAACGCACTCATCGGTTTCGGCGGAGGTTCCAGCATGGATTGTGCAAAAGCCGTAGGTGCACGTATAGCAAAACCGAAACAGTCTCTTGCTAAAATGAAAGGCATCTTAAAGGTTCACAAAAAACTGCCTCTTTTAATTGCCATCCCGACCACTGCCGGTACCGGAAGCGAGACCACGTTAGCTGCTGTCATTACAGATGCAAAAACAAGACATAAATATGCGATCAACGATTTTCCTCTTATTCCAAAGTATGCTGTTTTGGACCCGAAGGTAACAATAAGTCTTCCTCCTTCCATCACAGCAACGACCGGTATGGATGCACTGACTCACGCAGTAGAAGCATTTATCGGAAACTCGACTACCTATGGCACAAGAAAAGATGCTCTTTTAGCAATTAAGCTGATTTTTGAAAATATTGATACTGTATACAAAGACGGAACCAATATTGATGCAAGACGAAACATGCTCCACGCTTCTTTCTATGCAGGGTGTGCATTCACTAAATCCTATGTAGGATATGTACATGCAATCGCTCATTCACTGGGTGGTGAATATAATGTTCCACATGGACTTGCCAATGCAGTCATTCTCCCAATGATCCTGGAATCTTACGGACATAAGATTGATAAAAAGCTCTATAAACTTGCTGTAGAAGCAGGTGTTGTTTCCAAAGGAACCCCTTATGATGAGGCGGCAAAAGCATTTATTCAGGCCATCAAAGATATGAAACAACGCTTCAATATAAGTGACTGCATCCCGGAAATCCAGGATGTGGACATTCCGAAGCTTGCCCATTACGCCGATAAAGAGGCAAATCCTCTCTATCCTGTTCCTGTACTAATGGATGCTTCAGAATTGGAAACATTTTATTACAAATTAATGCCTGACAGTAATGAAGATAAAAATACAGTTAATGAAAAACAAAATTCTGAAAATGTAACTGTTGAAAATTTATAGAATAAAAATCAGGAGGAACCCTTTATGGACGCTAATGAAATCAAACAGCTTGTCCTTACACAAAGAAAATATTTCCGCACCGGCTCTACTCTGCCGGTAGAAGGCAGACTTAAAGCACTGTTAAAGCTTAAGGCATGCATTTTAAAATATGAAGATGAAATTCATGCTGCCCTGAAAAAAGATCTCGGCAAAAGTGATTTTGAAGGTTACATGTGTGAGACCGGTATGACTCTCAGTGAAATTTCATACATGGTAAAACATATCTTTTCATTTACAAAAGAAAAGGCTGTACGTACGCCTCTGGCCCAGTTCCATTCAAGAAGTTACAAAAAACCTTCTCCATATGGGGTTGTCTTGATCATGAGTCCTTGGAACTATCCCTTTATGCTCACAATGGAACCTCTGGTAGACGCCCTTGCAGCCGGCAACACCGCTGTGATTAAGCCTAGTGCTTATTCTCCCCATACAAGCGAAATCATCAGAAAGATCATCAGAGAATGTTTTGATGAAAAATATGTTTCCGTAGTCACAGGCGGACGTGCAGAAAACACCTGCCTTTTAAATGAGCACTTTGATTATATTTTCTTTACCGGAAGCCAGGCAGTCGGAAAGGAAGTTATGCGTCATGCTTCTGAACATCTGACACCTGTCACTCTGGAACTTGGAGGCAAAAGCCCATGTATCGTAGATAAAAGTGCTAACATCAAGCTGGCAGCAAAGAGAATCGTCTTTGGCAAATACTTAAATTGTGGACAGACTTGTGTTGCACCAGACTATATTTACTGCGATCGAAAGATCAAAGATAAATTAGTCGCCGCAATCAAACAGCAGATTAAAAAACAGTATGGCTCACATCCTCTGGACAATAAAAATTACGGAAAGATTATCAACGAGAAACATTTTGACCGAATCCTTGGACTGATCGACAAATCAAAAGTTGTCTGTGGCGGTTCATCCAATCGTCAGACACTCCAGATTGAACCTACGGTGATGGATCGAGTGACTTTCAGTGATGCTGTCATGCAGGAAGAAATCTTCGGACCTGTCATGCCAATCCTCGTTTATGATACTCTGGATGAAGTAATTTCAAGTATCAACTCCATGGCACATCCGTTGGCCCTTTATCTGTTTACATCAGATAAAGCCGTCGCAAAAAAAGTAACCTCCCACTGTGGATACGGCGGAGGCTGCATTAATGATACCATTATCCACCTTGCAACAAGTGAAATGGGATTCGGCGGATTTGGGGAAAGCGGCATGGGATCTTATCACGGGAAAATCGGATTTGATACATTTACACACTATAAAAGCATCGTAGACAAAAAGACCTGGCTGGATCTTCCAATGCGGTATCAGCCTTACAGAAAGATCTATAATAAACTGATTCATATATTCCTTAAATAGGTTGTATACAGGAGACAATCTATAATTTGCCAATAGCTCCTATAGGTGTTATACTCTTCCTAATCATTACGAGTAGTCATATCACACATCTTAAGGAGCGAATATAAATAATGAAAAGGAAGAAAAAATCAATTAGTCCCAGAAGGCGTCGATATAAAAGGATCTGTCAACTCCTGACACTGATATTGGTTCTTCTTCTGGCTACACTCGCCATAATATTTTTATACCAGAAAAAGGAAGCTCTGGAAAAAGAAAAGGCAAAAATCGAAGCGGAAGAAAAACGAAAAATCAAAGAGAAAAAAGATAAGGAAGCAAAGGAAGCGATTCAAAAAGCAGAAGAAGAGGCCCAAAAAAAGGCAGAAGAGCAAGAAGCTGCTGAGGCTGCTGCAGTAATTATAAATAAAGATGTTCAGACTGCTGAAAACACTGCTACCGAAGCTAATCATAAGACAAACGGCCTTGCCATCTGTATGTATCATTATGTATATGATAAAGATAACCCTCCGAAAAAAGAGCTCAACAGCAACTTCATTGAAGTCCACGATCTGGAGGAAGAGCTTAAATACCTCGTCGAGAATAACTACTATTTCCCCACATGGGAAGAAGTAAAAGAATACGTACAGGGAGAGCTTCTGCTTCCAGAAAAAAGTGTGGTTCTCACTTTTGATGACGGTGCATACAGCTTTTTAAACCTTGGTGTTCCATTATTTAACAAATATAAAATACCGGTGACTTCCTTCC
>JBJEMB010000062.1:0-4689 GCA_051879455.1 Lachnospiraceae bacterium | reverse complement strand
TTAAACCTTGGTGTTCCATTATTTAACAAATATAAAATACCGGTGACTTCCTTCCTTATCGGAAATATTGACGGAGAAAAGAAAGTCAAAAAGTATTCCAGCGAATATCTGACTTTCCAGTCACACTCCTACAATATGCACCGGGCAGGAGGAAATATCGGTCACGGTGGTATTTTCCCTGTTATGGATCACGACGAAGCTGTGGCTGATCTGAAAAAATCTATAGAAACAAGTGGAAACAGTGATGCATTTGCCTACCCTTACGGAGATTATAACGACAACTGTGTACAGGCGGTAAAAGACGCTGCTTTCAAGTGCGCAGTAACTACCGAATACGGACGCGCTAAACCAGGTGATGATCCGTTGCTTTTGCCGCGGGTACGTATGTCAAGGGGACAGTCACTGGAAAGCTTTAAAAAATTGGTGGAGTAATGTCCACCAATTAATCATTTGTTGCATCTCCGTTACCACTCACTGGTATTGACTCTCCTAAATATGAGGGTTCCGGTTTTAAGATTGTGTATCCCACGTCTTTTATTCGCGCCAGAGACTCTCTAAATTTCCGATACTTATCTCCACGATAGACTTTCGTATCACAGATGACTCCTTTCGCATCTATCCCCAGTGCTTTTGCATCATATACTGCTCTGTAAAGATGATATTTCTGTGTCACAATAACCAGATTATCCGCTTCAAAAACCTCTTTTGCACGATACATGCTTTCGTATGTGGAAAACCCAGCATGATCCATAAAAATGCATTCCGAAGGAACTCCCTGTTCTATGGCATACTGTTTCATTGCATTAACTTCATCATAATCTTCGCTTCCATGATCTCCACTCATAATCATACGCTCAGTAATACCTGCTTTATAAATCTGAATTCCCGTATCTAAACGCTCTTTCAGCATCTTACTAAGACTCCCATCTGCTTTCACCTGAGCACCTAATACCAGAACAGCATCCACCTGGCTGGTCTCCGCCTCTTGCAATTCTTTGACTGTAGCAAAATCTTTCTCTGCTGTCATTTTTACAAAAACATTAAGTACCAGAAACATGACAAGACCTACAAGTATGAGTATTAAAAAAAATTCCGTTAAAAGAACATACAATCTCTTTTTTCTCATTGTTTTCTTCATAACTATAACTTCCTCCTGTATATTCAGCTTAACATTTGCACATGACGCCTGGCATATGAGAAATCAGTTTCACTGCTTCATTACACTAATCATACAGAAAGCTATTGTAAGTTACAATGCAAAGGAACTATTCTTAAAACAATCTTAATAACTATACAGCTTATTATATTCGTAGAATAAATTGGGACGCAGACTAAAAAGTCTACGCCCCAATTGTAAAATACTATGTACCTAATTGACAATTACCATGTACGTGAGCTTAATTCTTTGAACTGTGCTACTGTTGATACGTGTGAGTTCAGACCACCGTCTACAGTTACAACCTGTCCTGTGAAGTAGCTGCTTTCATCAGATGCAAGGTATACACACATATGTCCGATATCTTCTGGGCATCCATAACGGTTTACACAGATGTTGCTTGTGAAGATATCTTTCAGAGCCTGTGGCACATTTGCTTCGTTCTGTGGTGTTACAATAAGACCTGGACGTACACAGTTACAACGGATGTTCTGTTTTCCATACTGAAGGGCTGTGTATTTTGTAAGCATATCTACACCCGCTTTTGCACAAGCATAAGCTGTGGAACCAAGGTCTCCACCACAGGATGCCATTGAACCAATATTGATAATAGAACCACCGTTCTCATTTTTCTGCAGATATGGGAGAACAGTCTTGATTGCATAGAATGTACCACGCATATCACTGTCGAAGATTGCATCCCACATATCGAGTGTCAATTCATCAACACGTCCATCCTTCAATGCTACGTTTGCAGCGTTGTTTACAAGAATATCAATTTTTCCGTATTTTTCTTCTGTATCAGCAAACAGTTTTTCAATACTCTCTACAGCAGTGATATCCATAAAGTGATAATAAGCTTCTCCACCTGCTTCTGTAATAGTATTTACTACTTCCTGTCCTTTTGCTTCTCTACGTCCGCAAATAACTACTTTTGCTCCTTCTGCTGCAAATAATTTTGCGATACCAATTCCGATTCCACTTGTAGAACCTGTAACAACTGCAACTTTTCCTTTTAATCTGTCCATGATAAAATCCTCCTAACTGTTGTTTTGCACGTTATCTCGAAACTTCGTGCGTTTGTGATGTTAACAATACTATATACCCTTTAAGCAAATTAATCAATAAATGATATTTTTTACACAATTTATTTATACAATTTTTATATTTTACCTTAAGATATCTCTCTAACATATGGAGAAAATTCACCCTTACCTTCTGCATCTTACAAAGCGCTTGAAGAATCTAACAGAATTCCTAAATACAATATTTTTTCAAAAAAACTTACATTAACAAAAGAATTGTGTTAATATATTATCTGGCGCATATGCGTAATCATATTCACTATAATAGAAATAAGTCTGAGGGCGTAGTCTATTTTTTAATGGATTACGTCCTTTTTGTGCCGACATTAATCTATTACATATCTAACATATAAAAAGGAGTATTTAAACATGCCAAAAAATAAAGTACAGGGATTTTGGTTCGGTGTATTAATGTCATATACAATGGCATACGGAATGGAAGTTTACAATATGGCAATCAAAATGGGATTTAATCTTACAGATGGAGCCGGTTTTTCATCCATGACAAATATTGTATTCTGGGAGGCTTTCAAAGAAGCTCTCTACATGGGACTCTTTGTGTTCATTTTTTCTAATCTCTGGGGAAATAAAATGGGAGCACGTTTTATGGAGAAGCATTGCAATCCCAAAACTGATAATCCATATTTCTGCACACTAATGAGACAGGCAGGTACCATTGCAATCATGTGCCCGACAATGAGTCTTGTTGCATCAATTCTTTTTAATATAATACTGGGCGGTGCACCTGTGATCCAGCTTCCGGCAATCTGGGCAGGAACCGTACTTAAAAACTTCCCAATGGCATTTTTCTGGAACATGTTTGCAGCCGCACCATTCTGTCACTTTGTATTTAACACGATAAATAAAGAAAAATGATTGATTTACTTACATTCACATTCAACTATTATTTCAAATACTTATGGACAAGTTTTTCTATGATCCTTGTATCCAAAACAACCTGTTCCGTCTCAAATGTGAGAATCAATCGTTCTCCGGGGAAAATATTGTTTTCTTCATAGGCATGTATTTTTCTCACTGCATTTTGTGCATATATAGGATCATTCATTCTGCCGTCATGTTCCCAATAGATTTCCTGTTTTGTTGTTTTCGAAAGAAAAGTGAAATCAGGATATACCGTTCCAAAACGCTTCAAATATAATGGGCATTCATATTTATATAAAATTCCATTTCGGTAAAAATAATCCGCCAGGATCTTTTCGGATTTTGAACGCACCCGTTCCCCTCTTTCCGTTAGAATCACAGGTGTACCTTCTCGAAAGCCTTTACCTTTGTACTCCTTAGCCATCCACTGCTGCAATTGCTGTTCCCAGATTGGCTCAATTGGCTGGATTAGCTTTTGTCTTTCACGGTGTTCGTTCAGAAATATTTTTTCAATTTCTTCATCATCGTAATCTCTTGTAATTCTTTGAATCTGAAAAAGTCTTTTTTCTGCCAGTCTTAAAACTTTTTCATCATAAGATTTCTGAGCAAGTCTACGTACTAATTTTTCATTTTTCTTCGGAATATACACTCCATTTTTCTTTTCTCCTGGCGCGCAATAGTAATATTGCGTCCACTTTCTACTATTCGACAAGCGAAGAGTTCCCTGAGGAGCATCTTTTAATTGTTCTGTTGCCTTCTGAAGAATCTGTTCCAATCTCTTTTGTTCCTGCAATAACATTTCTCTGAAACTCGCCATATAATTTTTCCTTTCTTTTTTTGAATATTGGGATTGTTGGATTTAATTTACACTCATAAAATAGATTTTTGAGAATTGAACCGTACGTTTATCCAAGTCTATACAGTTAATGATTGAATTCTTAATTCTGAAACCGTACACCTCACTTGCTTTATACGGTTAGAAATTGATTTTTTAATATTAAAACCGTATATCTCTCATTTAGTATACGGTTGAAAATTAATTTCTTTATTTTTAATCTGAACACTATTCTCAATATATACGGTTGTAAAAATATTTCTTAATATTCAAACCGTACACTTTACTTTCTAGCTACGGTTACATTTTAAATTGTTGAATTTTGAACCGCCAAACTTACTTAAACTACAATCGGGAATTGACTAATTGATAATTGATCAAAAGATAATTAATAAAAGATATGAATATTGATTAGAAAAATCCCGGAAGTCGAAGCTTCCGGGATTTGAATTCTTCTGTGATCGTCCCGCAAACGATATAATTAACGTTTACATAGTTCCGAGCCTTGATTTTACAACATTCTCAAGTCATTTGTTTCTAACTTGTTTCTAATTCAAATTACTGTATACGATTTTACATGCAATTTTGTTAACTTCCTCGATTTTTACGCCTTAAAACTGCTGTTTTGTTAATATTGTACAAAACAGCAGTTTCTGGCGATTTAGTGTTTACTCGTTTTGGTCTGCAGATGATTTCGTAATCATCTGCAGGATTTCATCATAAGATTTTTC
>JBJEMB010000061.1:0-3755 GCA_051879455.1 Lachnospiraceae bacterium | reverse complement strand
CAGCATATATTCATGACAGTATGCTGTCTTTTTTTGTATCTTTCTTGTATCCCTTTCGGTTTTTTGATATATTATAAAGGGTTATTCTGCAAGGAGGAGTATATGAATAAGGAAAGCAGAGACGAAAAAAGAAAATTTACAGGAAAGAAAATTGCTTTTTTTCTTATATTAATTGTGATCGGTATTTTAATATTTGAAACAGTGATTTCCTACCACTGGATCAAGGTCAATGAGTACAGTGTGTCTGCGAAGGAGATTCAGTCACCGGTTCGGCTGGTTGTGATTTCTGACTTGCATGCTCACAAATTCGGGAGTGATAATGGGAAACTGGTTGATAAAGTGAAGGGTCAGGATCCGGATATCATTTTGATGTGTGGAGATTTCTTGAATGAAGATTCAAAAGATCACATTGAAGTAGTAAAATTGATTGAGAAATTTAAGAGTATCGCGCCGGTCTATTTTGCGCTTGGAAATCATGAGTTGGCATATATTGAAAACGGACATGAGGGATTCGTATCAGACATTGAGGCTGCAGGAGCGGTTGTGCTGGATAAAGAGTATGAAGATATTACAGTTAACGGTACGAAGCTTCGTCTGGGCGGGCTCTATGATTATGCGTTTGCGCTGGATGGAAATGATTCGGCGGAGAATACGCCGGAGCCTGTGAAGTCTTTCCTTGAAGAATTTCAGGAGACGGAGGATTATAAGATTATGATGTCTCACCGGCCGGACAGTTTTATTTTCGGAAATGCATCCGAGTATTGGGATGTGGATCTGATCATCAGCGGGCACAATCATGGTGGGCAGGTAGTGGTACCGTTCGTGGGCGGTCTTTTCGGAGGCGATCAGGGTTGTTTTCCGAAATATATACATGGAATGTACGATGTGGGAAATATGAAGCTGTTTGCCACCAGTGGGCTTGGAAGTGAATGGCAGGTTCTTCCGCGGTGGAACAACAGACCGGAAGTAGCGGTGATAGAACTTTTCCCCGGGCAGACGAATGAATAGATAAAGTTAAGATTAAAGAGGGTTATCAGATGAAGAAATTAAAGGTGTTCAGCATCCTGTTATTATTAGCATCAACAGTGGCTTTTATATTGTTTCAGATGTATTCCCGGGTTGTGCGGGACAATACACCTCCGGTTGTTACCTGTGAGACTCAGGAACTTACAGTTCCGATTGATGCCTCCGAGGAGGATTTGCTACAGGGTGTTACTGCAAAGGATCGCCGTTCGGGAGATGTGACAGATACGATTGTGATCGAGAGCCTTTCCGCTTTTACTGATGAAGGGACAAGAATCATTACATATGCGGCTGTGGATAAAAGTATGAATGTGGGACGGTGTGAGAGAACATTAAAATACGAAAATTATGAGCCTCCGGTATTTGATATGAGTGCACCGCTTTGCTTTGTGGAGGGAGGTCAGGTGGATATTCTGTCCTGTATGTCGGCGGAAAGTACGCTGGATGGTTCTCTGACTTCTAATATTAAGTATTCTCTGGAAAAGACTGTAAACACTACGATGCCGGGAAATTATCCGGTGGAGTTCCGTGTCATGGACAGTGGAGGAAAAACTGTTTATCTGAAAACGGATATTGAGATATATGAGCGCGAGTATGCGGGCATTGAGATAGAGCTTAAAGATTATCTTGTCTATGTAAAAAAAGGAGCGGACTTCAGTGCGAAGTCCTACTTTAAAAAGGCGGATAAAGAGGGTGAGCTGGTTGTCCGTTCCCATGTGGATACATCCAAGAAAGGTGTTTATACGGTTGATTATATTGTGAAAGGAACTGCGGTCAGTGGAAAAAGCCGTCTGGTCGTAGTGGTTGAATAATGTATTTTGCCAACAATTCGGGGATAAGAAAGGTTTATAAATTATGGAAAACGAATTGCAAAAAAAACAAATGGAAAATATTTACAATATTGTCCGTGATGTGATGAAAAACTGGTGGGTAGCTTTTTTTATCGCTATATCAGTTTCTCTTTTGTCCTATATTGCAGCTTCGATTATGTATCATCCGACTTATACTTCCCGCACGACCTTTGTGGTTTCGGCGAGAGGAAGCAGCATGGGTGCGTATGCAAATGAGAGTAAGACGCAGAAGCTCACAGACACGTTCCGGTCTGTGATGGACAGTCAGATTTTGAAAAAGAAAGTGGCAGAAAATCTGGGGATGGATTCTTTCCCCGGAACTGTGAATATAGAAGTTGTGCCTGAGACGAATTTGCTGACGGTATCCGTTACCAGCAGCTCACCGGAAATTTCTTTTAAATTGCTCAGAAATATGCTGGACAATTATCAGGAAGTAGCAAAAAATGTCTTGGGAGAAGTCGTCTTAGAAGTGTTTGAGGAACCCAATTTTCCATCTGTGGCAGATACACCGTTTCGCGGTAAGGCTGTCATGAAGAAGGGATTTTTAATAGGACTTCTCGCCATATTCTGTTTGCTTGGGTTTATTTCTTATATGAAAGACAGTGTAAAATCAGAAGACGAAGTGACGGAAAAACTGGATACGACGATTTTCGGAGTATTGGAGCATGAGCCTGCATACAGAAATTTACGGGCGCGCCTGAAACGTCAGAAAAAGAAAATTCTGATCAGTGAGCCTGCGGTCAGTTTTGGATTTGTCGAGACTGTTAAGAAGATGCGGACAAAGCTTCTTTATCAGAGCAGCAAAGATATGAGTAAAGTCCTTCTGGTCACCAGTGCGGGAAAAAAGGAAGGGAAGACCGTTGTTGCAGCAAACCTTGCGCTTGCGATGGCACAGAGAGGGAAGAAAACCCTTTTGATAGAAGGTGACCTTAGAAAGAGTGAGCTAGCAGGAATTCTGGAGGAAAATGTTCCGCAGGGAGCAGGTCTAAACTGGGAGAGCAAAGAAGAGGTGAACCTGAAAAGCAAGATTTTCCAAAGAGAAGGGTCTTCTCTGTATCTTCTCGTGAACAACAAGCCGTGTACGCGTTCAACAGAATTTCTTGGCTCAAAAAGATTTGAGGCCTTTATAGGAGAAATGAAAAAACAGATGGATTTTATTATTATAGACGGACCGCCGTCAAAGGGACGTGCCGATGCGGAAGTGCTGGTAAGAATCGCTGATTTTTCACTTCTTGTAGTAAAACAGAATTATACGAAGGTACCATATATAAATGATACGATTGATATGCTGAATGGTTACGGGAAGGGACTGGCAGGCTGTGTTTTCAATGATGTCTTCTCCGGAAATTCGGTAATCAGCTCAGGTTACGGTTATGGATACGGCTACGGCTATGGATATGGCTATGGTAAATATCGGTATGGTAAATATTACGGTTACGGAAAGTATGGCAAATATCAGTCGTATTATCGTAACAGAGAAGAAACGGAGAAAAAAGAATCATCTGGAAACGAAGAGGAGTAGAGGATGAGTAATCAGGATAATGAAAACAAGCAGGAGCCAAAGGAACAGCAAAAGCAAATAGAATTAATCGATATCACAGAGATTCTGACAGATTATTTCAAAATCTTCCGGAGAATGTGGGCATGGGTATTGATTTTCTGTATTTTCGGCGCGGGACTGTTTTATGTAAGAGCAAGACTGCAGTATACGCCACAGTATACTGCATCGGCAACATTTACGATTAATATACAGCAGGAACAGCAGAATGTTGAAGACGGCGGAACAGCAACATTTTTTGACAATTCTGCGGCAGAACAGATGGCAAAAACATTTCCGTATATTCTGACCAGCGGGGTTCTGAAAAGAAAGGTTGCAAAAGA
>JBJEMB010000060.1:0-3756 GCA_051879455.1 Lachnospiraceae bacterium | reverse complement strand
GCTACTCCCCGGTCATAATAATGATGTGTATGCTCACAGTCATAACAATATTCCTGCCGGAAATATCTGACAGGCTTTCCGCATTTCATACAACGAGGATCATCAATTTTCAAATGCTCCAGCTTTTTTTTGCAAGCAGAGCAAATTCCCACTACAGATGCCTTTCCACAAAACGGGCATATTTCCGGCCAAAAAAATCTTATTATTTGTTCTCTTATTATAATTCCAATTCTATTTATATTTTTTAACAATGAACTTCTCTGATTCGTTCTGACAAACTTGTATTTCTTGTCTGTTCATTTGCATTTTCAATCATCCCCTGAAACACAGTATCACTCCCCACTAAAGTTACGCATTTCCTCGCCCTTGTCACAGCAGTATAAAGCAGATTTCTGTTAAAGAGCTGTCTTGGTCCTTGAAGAAGAGGAATTACAACCGCCGGATATTCACTGCCCTGAGCTTTATGTATCGTGATTGCATAAGCTAATTCAAGTTCCTCCAAAATAGTAAATGGATAATGCACTTTTTTATGCTCATCATATTCCACTGTCACAGTCTCCTCATATGTATTGATGTCACAGATAATTCCCATATCTCCGTTAAAAACACCAAGTCCTTTATCAATAGTCATCCCGTAACGAGTTGAAATTTCCCACTCAAGCTGATAATTATTTTTAATCTGCATAACCTTATCTCCCTCCCGGAAAATGCGGTCACCGATTTCTTTTTCCTGCTTACCAGCCCCGGGCGGATTCAGATATTCCTGAAGAATCTTGTTTAACCGTTCCACTCCTAAAAGCCCTTTTCTCATAGGAGTAAGTACCTGTATATCATAAGGCTTAGCATCTACATATTTTGGAAGTTTTTTCTGTATTAAAGTAATAAGTACACTGATAATAACATTCGGATCCTGCCTTTTAAGGAAAAAGAAATCTCTGCTTTTATTATCAAGTATCACTTCTTCACCTCTGTTAATTTTATGTGCATTTACCACGATATCGCTTTCTCCTGCCTGACGGAAAATCTTTGTCAGTCTGACTACAGGGAAACAATCTGAGCGGATAATATCTTTTAACACACTTCCGGGTCCAACACTTGGAAGCTGATTTACATCCCCTACCAAAACAAGTCTTGTCCCTGGTATCATAGCATTCAGAAGTGCGTACATCAGAGGCAGATCAACCATGGACATTTCATCAATAATGATGACATCCGCTTCTAAAGGATTTTCTCCGTTTTTCTGAAATCCACTTCCACCTTCTTCTTCCGGATTGCCATTTACCTCTAAAAGTCTGTGTATTGTCTGCGCTTCATATCCCGTAGCTTCTGTCATACGTTTTGCCGCACGCCCTGTAGGTGCTGCCAGGAAAAGATCCATTCCTTCACTTTCAAAAAAATGTATTAATGCATTAATTGTTGTAGTCTTTCCTGTTCCCGGTCCTCCAGTCACCACTGTAATGCCACTTCTTGCAGCTTCCATTACAGCTGTTTGCTGCATTTCATCCAACTTAAGACCTGTATTATCTTCAATCATGTGAATTCTGTGCTGCAATGTAACATCTGCGATATCATAACGAATATTCAGATCATGCAGCATTCTTGCTGTATTTAATTCCATATAATAATAGCGAGACGCATAGACTCTTGTATCATCAGATGAATCAAAATGTTCATCTACATCTCTTTTTAAAACAATCTTTTTTTCCATTGCAAGATCCATAAGATATGGTTCAATATCATCGATCTGAACACCTAACAGCTGGCTGGTTCGATATAAAAGCACACTTTTTCTCAAATAAACATGCCCTTCATTCACACTCTGTAATAGAGTATAGAAAATACCGCTGCGAATGCGATAGTCTGAATCTGCATGAATCCCGACTTTTGCCGCAATTTCGTCAGCGGTTTTAAACCCTACTCCAGACACATGATCTGCAATCTGATAAGGATTTTCTTCTATTACACGGTATACACTCTGTCCATAATGCTGATATATTTTTGCTGCCAATGTAGTAGAAATCCCGTATTTTTGCAGAAAAATCATTGCCTGACGCATATCTTTTTTTTCTTCTACCTGAGCAGCAATCTCTCGTGCCTTGCGCTCACTGATCCCTTTAATTTCAGCAAGTCGTTCCGGCTCTTCTTCTATAATCCTGAAGGTATCCTCTTTAAATTTTTTAACAATTCTTCCTGCCAGAGCTGTTCCAATTCCTTTGATCGCTCCCGATCCCAAGTAACGTTCAATAGACATCAAATCTTCCGGAGCACACACCTTAGCTGTATCTACCTGCAGTTGCGTGCCATACAATTTGTGTATTGTATACTCTCCTGTTAATTCAAGAAGCTCTCCTTCCTCTATAAAATGAAACTTTCCCACACAGGTAAGATCTCCATCCTCATTATTCAGATTAAATACTGTATATCCATTCTCTTCATTTCGATATACAATATGTTCCACATAACCTTTTATTACTTCCATGTATCTTCTGCCTTACTCTCTACGCATACTTGTAAGTTCAACAAACTGACCTGTTCCTATTGCAACTACCTGCATCGGATTATCTGCTGTCATCGTATTGATTCCGGTACGTTCCTCAATCATCTCTTCCAGTCCTCGAAGCAACGCTCCTCCTCCGGTCAGCATAATTCCTCTGTCCAGTATATCTGCGGACAGTTCCGGTGGCGTGCGTTCCAGTACACTGATGACTGCTTCTACAATCTGACCTGTTGTTTCCCGAAGAGCCTCTTCTGTTTCTGCTGAAGTTACCGTTACTGTCTTAGGAAGTCCTGTGATCAGATTTCTTCCACGAACTTCCATTGCATCATTTTCCATCATCTGATAGGTAGTACCAATCTGAATCTTTATATCTTCCGCTGTACGTTCACCAATCAAAAGATTATGTTTCTTTCTCATGAATCGCACAATCGCCTCATCAAAATCATCACCGGCAATTTTTAGAGAAGTATTTACAACTGTTCCGCCAAGGGAAATAACTGCAACATCCGTTGTTCCTCCACCAATATCTACAATCATATTTCCGCATGGTTTTGAAATGTCAATACCTGCACCAATAGCTGCTGCCACAGGTTCTTCTATTAGATTCACATCGCTTGCTCCAGCCGCAAAAGCTGCCTCTTCCACTGCCTTTTTTTCAACTTCTGTTACTCCACTTGGAACACAGATACTGATGCAGGGTTTTCGAAAGGTACGACGCCCCATAGCCTTCTGCACGAAATATTTTATCATCTTTTCTGTTACTGTATAATCAGATATAACACCTTTTCTGAGAGGACGGATCGCAATGACATTACCTGGTGTTCTTCCAAGCATCATTCTTGCTTCTTCCCCAATTGCTTTTATTGTATTTGTATCTCTGTCAAATGCAACTACAGAGGGTTCTTTCAGTATGACGCCCTTGCCTTTTACATATACAAGAACACTGGCTGTTCCCAAATCAATTCCAATATCAACAGACATTTATTATCCCCCTTCAAATTGCTTTTAATGCCGCACTGCTACCTCGACTTTGCTTCGCTAAGCCTCGGTCACGGGCTCTCGCCCTATGACAGCACACAAAAGCAAATTTGCCTGCAAGCCGGCAATTTGTTTTTGTGTGCTGTCGCAGTGCTCGTTGCCTGCGTGTACATTATGTCATAATTTTCCGGAAATGAAAACCTTTATTTCCTTAAATCTTTGTTAAGCACATTCTTAATATATTTGCCGGTATAAGAATGTGGGTGCTCTGCGATTTCTTC
>JBJEMB010000059.1:0-3778 GCA_051879455.1 Lachnospiraceae bacterium | reverse complement strand
AATTTATAATAGGGAGAACTGTGATTTTTTGGTGGCGTTAGGCGGAGGTAGCCCAATAGATTCTATGAAAGCTATTGCAATGCTTGTATCATGCGGAGGAAAGCCGATAGACTACATGGGAAAAATAGTGTCCAGTAAGTTGGCACCGATGGTAGCAATACCAACTACAGCGGGAACTGGTTCAGAGGCAACTCAATTTACAATTATTACTGACAGGGCAAGCCAGGTGAAGATGTTATTAAAAGGACCTGCGCTTATACCGAATGTGGCGGTAATCGACCCACAATTTACCATAACAGCTCCTCCAAAGATCACGGCGGCAACGGGAATTGATGCGTTGTGCCATGCAGTGGAAGCGTACACTTCAAAACAAGCTCAACCGCTTTCCGATATCTTTGCACTGTCGGCATGCCAGAAAATATTTAAAAATCTGCGAACTGCCTGGCGGCAGGGGGATAATGAAGAAAGCAGGATACAGATGTCACTTGCAGCTCTGGAGGCAGGCATGGCATTTAACAACTCCTCTGTTACAATTGTACATGGCATGAGCCGTCCCATCGGAGCCCTGTTTCATGTACCCCATGGAATTTCCAATGCGATGTTGCTTCATATATGTCTTGAATATATTGCAGACGGTGCTCCAGAACGTTTTGCTGCTATTGCTGTGGCGTGTGGTTTCGCTGATGGGTCTGAACCAGTGTCTGATGCTGCTGAGAAGCTTCTGGAACAGGTGAAGGCGTTGCTTGATGATATTGAGATCCCGACGCTGGAAGATTGTGGCATCAACAGGGAAGTCTTTATGAAGATGATACCTAAGATGGCGTCTGATGCTTATGTGTCTGGCAGTCCTTCCAATACGCGAAAGAAAATCACGGTAGAAATTATGGAGGAACTTTACCAGAAACTGTGGGAAAAATAAGAGAGGATAGGTACTATGAAATATGTGCAGTTTGATGAAAATAAAAAGTTTGATTTGATTCTGCTGGGACGTGTGGCGATTGACTTTAATCCCTTGGACTACTATAAAACTCTGGCGGAGAGCGAGACGTTTAAAAAGTATGTAGGAGGTTCTCCCGCAAATATTGCGGTAGGGCTTTCACGCCTCGGAAAGAATTGCGGTTTTTTCGCAAGAGTTTCAAATGACAGGTTTGGCGAGTTTGTTATAGATTTTTTTAAGAAAGAAGGTATTGATACTTCTCATATTTTGAAATGTGTAAACGGGGAGAGTCTTGGCCTTACTTTTACCGAGATCCTGAATCATGATGAGAGCAGCATCTTAATGTATCGCAATGGAATTGCGGATCTGTCTCTTTCTGTGGAGGATATTGATGAGGAGTATTTAAAACAGACAAAAGCCATACTTATTTCCGGCACGGCACTGGCGGCAAGCCCATCCAGAGAAGCAGCGTTAAAGGCTGTGGCACTGGCAAAGAAGAACGGCGTAAAAATTATTTTTGATATAGACTACCGCGCGTACAACTGGAGAAACCAAGATGAGATTGCACTGTACTATTCTATCGTGGCACGGGACAGCAATATTATCCTTGGTTCACGCGAGGAATATGACCTGACAGAGAAATTCCTGGGACTTGACGGCACCGATGAGACTTCTTCCAGATACTGGTGTAGAAACCATGCTTCCATAGTGGTGATTAAACATGGTAAACAGGGCTCTACCGCATATACGAAGGATGGTAATTCCTATTCTATCCGTCCATTCCCGATAGATGCGCTGAAGGGCTTTGGCGGCGGCGACGGATATGCATCCAGCTTTCTGTACGGCATTTTCAATGGCTATGAGATGATGGACTGTCTGGAACTGGGGTCTGCGTCTGCGTCTATGCTGGTAGCGTCTCATGGATGCAGCCCGGATATGCCGACGGTGGAGGAACTTCAGACATTCATCAAAAAGGAAAAAGAGCAGTACGGTGAGATGGTAGCCAGAGTGGAGTGATAATCTATGGAAAAGAGAGAGATTGGCAGATCTGGTATTCAGGTAAGCGCATTGGCGCTGGGATGCTGGGCAATCGGTGGCGGAGAATGGTGGGGCAAAAATAACGACCAGATGTCAGTTGATACGATTCACAGAGCCGTGGAATTGGGAATAAACTGGATCGATACAGCCCGAGTATACGGTTTTGGACATAGTGAGGAGGTTGTGGGGAAAGCGCTGAAAGAACTGCCTAGGGACAAGGTAATTATTTCGACCAAGTGTGGTATCCAATGGTATGATGATGGAGGTGAGCTGCATTTTATAAAAGAAGGACATTCCGTATACCGGGATCTGTCGCCGAAGGCAATCCGGCGGGATCTGGAGCGGAGCTTAAAGACTATGGGCACAGATTATGTAGATGTGTATTATACCCATTGGCAGTGCAAGACCTACGGTCTGGTGCCGGTAGCAGATACTATGAATGAACTTCTAAAGATGAAGCAGGAGGGTAAAATCCGGGCAATCGGCGCATCTAATGTAAATATGAAAATTTTAAAAGATTATGTGGATGCCGGACAGCTGGATGTGATTCAGGAGAAGTTAAGTATTGTAGACCGCAGACTGGAGACCGATCTTCTGCCGTTCTGTGAAGCGCACAATATTTCTTTACAGACTTATTCTCCTATTGAGCAGGGACTTTTAGCAGGTAAGGCTCCAAATGACTATGTGCCGAAAAAAGGAGAAGTACGGGACGGAAAAACCTGGTGGAAATCCGAGAATATCCACATTGCCAATGAAATGCTGGCAGGATGGACGGATCTGACAAAGAAATATAACTGTACACTGGTAAATTTATGCATTAAGTGGAATTCCATGCTGTCACCAAATATCAACGTACTGTGCGGTGCAAGAAAACTGACGCAGATCGAAGATACGGCGAACTCTTTAGGGATCCCGCTGACAAGAGACGATTTCCTGCGGATGAAAGCGGACGCAGACACTGCGATCACAAAGGCGGGGCTTTGAAAAAGAAGTTTTAACAGTTACCAATAAATCCATCAATCAAAAAAAGGAGAACAACTATGAAAATCGCATTATTAAATGAATTCAGCCAAGCACCTAAGAACCCAATCATTTTAAATGAATTAAAAAAAGTAGTAGAGCCAATGGGGCACGAAGTGTTTAATGTAGCAATGGAGAAGCCGCTGACCGATCAGGATGTACCGGAAGCATATACCGTTGAAAATCCGAGATTGACCTACTTACACCTTGGTATTCAGGCAGCTCTGCTTTTAAACTCCGGAGCAGTTGACTTTGTAATTACCGGCTGCGGTACTGGCCAGGGCGCTTTGATGTCCCTCAATATGTATCCAGGTGTTGTATGTGGTTACTGCATAGAGCCGACAGATGCATATTTGTTCCTGCAGATCAACAATGGAAACGCACTGTCCATTCCATATGCAAAAGGTTTCGGTTGGGGCGGAGAGTTGAACTTAAACAATATCTTCTCCAGAGCATTTGGTTCACCAAAGGGCATGGGCTATCCGGATGGCAGAAAAGAAGCGCAGAACCGCAACGCAAATCTGTTGTTTGCAGTGAAGAAGCAGGTTGCAAAACCTCTTCTGGAGGCATTAAAGGCAATTGATCCGCAATTGGTTAAGGAGTGCATGATTCCAAGATTTCTGGATTGCTTCTATGCAGGCTGCAGAGATGATGAAATAAAGACATTTGTGGATGAGGTTGTTGCTTACAGGTAAGGTAATTTATACGGTTTATTTTATGAGGCTGTTGTGAAAAAAGCAGCATAAAATCACATTTCAGCTAGAAATATACCTGACCAGTATA
>JBJEMB010000058.1:0-3782 GCA_051879455.1 Lachnospiraceae bacterium | reverse complement strand
AATCTTTTTTTCTCTTTCCGTTAAATCCGAAAACAGTTCTTTAAAGAAAATCTCGCTTGTGATCTGCTGGGCAACATCTGCATTCCGATCAGAGAGATAATCTGTAAAATCGCCTTCTTCGCTTTCCAGTGAAGAAAAAAGACAAATATTCTGCCTGATATACTGATCACGCATTAAATATTTATCCTTATTATAAGATTTGTTCAAAAAATCCAGCTCCTCTGCAGTTACGTTTTCATATCTGACTTTCTGGTATTTGTCATAAAATGTGTATATTCTTTCTTCCATGATATTTTCCTCCGATTTGTCGATTTGGTTAATTGGCAACAAATCGAAGTCATGGATATCTGGCATAGTGCCAGCCTTTTGCCTGCATGATGATATGCCTTTCCTTTCCGGCATCTCTGCCGCAAAAAGTCATCAATGAGCTGATGTGCCTTTTGGGCATAAAAAAAGGCCATGCCCTTTCGGACACAGCCAGATGCCTAAAAATCTTGAGAAAAGAAAATCCTCCGCAGATATCTATCTGCGAAGGACTATTTTTCTCAGCATATCAATTCTATCATCTACACATTTTCATTGTAATACCACTTACCTGCCAATGCTCTGCCAGTTCACTACCTATTTACTTCCATTTTTCTTCCAGTCTTTTTTATATGTATTTCTTCCATTTTCGCCTCCACTTTTTCCGGTCTTGTAAATGCCCAAAGCATAGTAGCATATAAACGAATTGCTTTTTTCCGATTCCTGTAATATGTCGTACTTGGCATATCATCCAGCATCAGCATCACATCATCATTTGTATTCCCGGACTCAAAATACCGATATTTCAAGAGTCTGTAATACAGTTGACCATTCTTCGGATAATCCCTCAATGCCAAAAGGGAGTCTCTCATAATCTCCAATAGGCACAAATTCATATCATTATTCAGCAACTTATCCTGAATTCTTCGTTTCTCTGCAGTTGAATCGAAATCAACCAATTCGTAAAGCATTTCTTTTAAATGCTTTCCTTCCACTACATATAACTCGTAATCTATATCTACAATATTTTTTTCAATACGGAACATCACCTTCGTATATTGTTCAAGTAAAAGTTCCGTATTTTTATAGGCTTCTTCAGTCACCACTTCCATATTGTCAAAAATATTTTGAATTGTCTGCATAATTGTCCTCCTTCCCGACTGCACCTGCAGTCAGACCAATCATAAAGTATTTCTCAGCAATAACTGCTGTGCTGAACATCACTGTCATGCAGCTTCCGCAGAAATTTCTACAGTGGGATTGTTTTCATTTCTGGCTGACCGGAAACTATATGATATATGTAAAGCAGCCGGTTCTCACGGGAAAGGATGTATCCCCGACTACTGATGTTTCTGTTTTGACTATTTTTTATTTTCAAAGGGAGCCCTGTTTTAGGGCATCCTTTTGGAATCGCTTATTTTCGTTCCATAAACCATTTATAATTTTCTTCATATGTGAGATGGCATATCTTACCTTCCACCATACAAGTATAGCGATAACCGGTACCACCAGCTTTCCTGCTCGCACATCTTTCCGGTTTTGAAATTTTATCAATTTCATACCGATGTCCGTCTTCCCATACAAACGCTTTTGGAATCAATTCACCTTCCCGGCTAAACACCGCCAGGACATCAACATATACCTTATCCATCACTCAAAAACACCTTGCCTCTCCTATCCGTGGAAATAACCTTGCGGATGAACCGTATGCTCTCTTGCATTTAATTGTGCCAGGAGCTTATCCTGATAAACGAAAGCTCTTTGAATGCTTTGGTATCCAAACCTGGCTCGGATTTCATCCACTACCTGATCCATCTTTTCCAACTTTTCTCTTTTCTGTTCACTAATAAATAAGTCCAACTGATACGGCATATCATCTGATACCAGATCACATCCCCGAACGCCAAGACTTCTAATAGGATGTTCCCATCTGTAATTATCTTTAAACAGTCGATACGCAGCCTGAACAATTTCATCCGTAATATTGGTTGGACGCTTCAATTTGCATTGCCTTGAAAAATGATATAACTCATTATCACGAATTGATATTTCAACCACTTTACATTGAAATCCATTTTCACGTAATCTGGATGCTACACTTTCAGACAGAGCCATCAAAATAATCTTTACATCCAAATCATTCACCAGGTCTCTTGGCGTCGTTGTACTATTTCCAATAGATTTGATTGGAGCTTGATACCCTTCTACACAAACTGGCGTTTCGTCCCAGCCATTTGCAAAAGTGTGTAATACCAGTCCCATCTTTCCGAGACGACTCTCCAATATAGCCGGTTCCGTATTTGCAAGTTCACCAATTGTTTTGATTCCTAAAGTCTGCAGTTTTTTATTAGTGCTTCTGCCGACATAAATCAAGTCTCCTGCCGGAAGGTTCCAGGCAAGGTTTTTATAGTTTTCTCTTGAGAACTCTGTAATGGCATCAGGCTTTTTATAATCGGAGCCAAGTTTTGCAAATATCTTATTCCATGAGACACCAATGCTGACCGTGACTCCCAACTCATGTTTTATTCGTTTACTGATTTCTTTTGCTATTTTCATTCCATCGCCTTTTATTGAAGTGCTGGCAGATACATCAAGCCAACTTTCATCAATTCCGAATGGTTCTCTCAAATCTGTATATTCACTATAGATTTCCTGTGCCATTCTTGAAAATCGCAAATACAAATCCATTCTTGGTGGCACAAAAATGATTTCCGGGCAAACCTGCTTTGCCTGCCATAATGCCATTCCTGTTTTCACACCAGATTTTTTTGCAATATAATTTGCTGTAAGAACAATTCCGTGCCTTGCTTCCGGATCTCCTCCCACCGCTAATGGCTTTCCCGCTAATTCCGGATGATGCAGCATCTCTACGCTTGCATAAAAACAGTTCATATCAGAATGAAGTATTGTACGTTCCATATCATCACCGTCCAATCAATATTAGCAACTTATAGCAAGTTTATTATTGACTTTTTCTTTTGTTCATTCTATAATTTGCTTATAGTTACGACAGATTGCCACTTCTTGCTAATTCGTATTCTAGCAACTATTAGCATGATTGTCAAGATACTATTCGCAAGAAATAGCAAATTAGAATGGAGGCGCATTATGAAACCCTTTAAAGAGAAAGTAAAAGAACATCGAGGACAACTTGGATTAAGTCAAAAGCAGCTGGCAGAAAAAGCAGGGATTGGATTCCGTACCATCGTTACTTATGAAGCTGGAGAACGATTTCCACAATCAGCGCAACTCTATAAGCTGGCAAAAGCATTAAATGTATCAACCGAGTATCTGAAGGACGATTCCATCGAAGACCCTACCTATGGACTTGACCGGATGGACTATGTTGAAGAAATGCGTCAGATGACCAGTAAGCAAGATTCTCTTAACCTGGAAGAAATGCTGAGACAAAACCAGACACTTTTTGCCGGCGGCACCATAAGTGAAGAAGCCAAAGATCAATATTTTCAGGCTGTGATGGAAGCGTATCTTGATTGTAAAAAAGCTGCGAAAGAAACTTTCGGCAGAAAAAAATCTGAAAATCTTGCATCTATTGATAAGTAATCCTCCTGCTATCCTTTTTATAGGACAGCTTTTATACTACACTGATAGTGAGAAATCCTATCTACTATAAAACAGGGAGGATGTGAATTCGATTGACCATTGAAACAATAGCAGACACAGTCAAACAGCTGCAAAACAAATATGATGAAACTGATCCTTTTCGTTTAGCTAAGGCAATGAAAATTACAGTAAAG
>JBJEMB010000057.1:0-3789 GCA_051879455.1 Lachnospiraceae bacterium | reverse complement strand
CGGAAGAATGATGTATCCGGAATGTTTGAAAGATCTTCAAGGGGATGCATGCCGACACCTGTTGCATCACAGAAGATATCTGCTTCCTGCATTTTTTCTTTCAAAAGATCCAGATCTGCCAGATCATTCATGGTTGCTTTACATTCTGTGTTGTTGTTGATCGTCTCAACGATTTCTTCTCCGCGCGCATAAAATTTATCCTTGATATTGAATATCTGGAGTTCTGCAATTCCATCCAATGCTCCCCGAACAGCAATGGCTGTAGCAGCTCCGCCGGTTCCAATCAGAACCATTTTCATCCCCTTAAAGTCAATTCCTTCTTCTTTGATTCCCTGCCAGTATCCCATACCGTCAGTGTTATATCCTTTTAATTTTCCTGTAACCTGTCCGTTCTCATCGCGTGTATTTACAACAGTATTGATTGCACCACAAAGCTTTGCAGCCTCGTCAACCTCTTCCAGATATTTGTGAACAACTGTCTTATTCGGCATGGAAATGTTGGAGCCAAGCATCTTTAATGCGCGAATACTGTTTACAGCTGCTTCCAGAGAATCATTGTCTACCTCAAATGCTAACTGAATGACATCATCGCCGTTTTTATCGTATGCAAGATTATGTGTTGTTGGTGACTGTGTATGACGAATCGGATAAGCCATTAATCCGACTAATTCTGTATGTCCTGTAATATTTGGCATAATAACTACCTCTTTTCTATGTAATATCTTCTATAAACTAGTTCTTCTACTGTAATTCATCAAGATCTATAAATCCCTGACTCTCAAGCACATTCAGGATCGCCCGTCCGTCCATCGTTCCCTCCATAATACGGCGTGCACGAACGGAATCACCGATGGGGTAAACAAAAGTATTTGTATCAGCAAATGCCTCTTCAAGCTCAGGAAGAAGCGGATTGTTTGCTCTCATTCCAAGGCAGTTAAAGCCAAGGTCGAAGGTGAGTTCTTCAATTTCTCCTTCCGGTGTTTTTACAACGAATGCATTCTCTTTTACTTCCTGAAGTGCAGTGTTTACATACTCTTTGACACCGTATTTGTCATGAGTCTCACGCATAGAACACTTTGTGATCGGATCTGCCATCATACCGATCTGCGGAAGCATATCAACGATAGAACACTCTGCTCCTCTTGGCGCAAAATATTCAACGACGTCAAGTCCTACGGAACCTCCGCCCATAACAACGACTTTCTTTCCTTTACAGAAGTCATCCGGATATTTTCCAGCATTCAGGTTGTTGATCATATCAAAGATTGTTGATACATTTCCTGCCGCAATGTTCTCGCGAAGCCCCGGAATCGGTGGTACCAACGGTACAGAACCCGTGGCATTGACAACGACATCCGGTTTGAAGTTTTTAATCTTATCAATTGTAGCTTCTGTATTCAGGAACATATACAGGTTCGGAAGTCTGCTTGCACGTTTTTCCAGATAGTTCGGGAAGTCTTTCATACGTGACTTGCTCGGAAGATCGGAAATAAACGTTGACAATCCGCCCACATGATCTTTCTTTTCAAGGACAAATACGTTACATCCCACCTCGGCTGCTGTGCATGCTGCTTCGAGACCTGCAGTACCTGCACCGACTACAACTACGTTACAGTTTTTCTTTACTTTTAATTTCTTATAGACATCTCCTTCCGGAACTGCCGGATTAACAGTGCAGCGGATCGGGCGATTGACACCAATACGGTTTCCTGCACATCCTACGTTACAGGAGATACATTTACGGATCACATCTTCATCACCGTTTTGTACTTTTGAAACCCAGTTCGGATCAGCAATCAGTCCACGGCCCATACCAACGATATCTACATCCCCGCTTTCAAGAACCTGCTCAACCACTTTTGGATCACGGTAATTTCCGGCATTGATCACCGGTTTATGGAATTTTTCTTTTACAGCTTTTGCCTGATAAGAACGCCATCCATCCGGCATATAGTTTGAATCAATCTGGTACTGGAGTGATGGGTTCAGCGCACAGGATACATCATACATATCCACGAACTCATCAATATACTCCAGATATTCTAATGTGTCCTCTAATGTATTTCCACCAGGCACGCGCTCTTCGGCAGAAATACGAACAATGATCGGAAACCACGGTCCAACCTGTTTACGAACTTCTTCCAATACCATACGCGGAAAACGAAGTCGATTTTCCACAGAGCCTCCAAATTCATCTGTTCTCTTATTATAATACGGAGAAATGAACTGGCTCATCAGATAAGAGTGTCCGCAGTGAATTTCAATGGCATCAAACCCAATTGCCTGTACACGTTTTGCAGCCTCTCCATATTTCTTTACTGTTGTGAGGATTTCTTCTTTTGTCATCGGACGTGGAATCTCTCCGCCTGCTTTTGTCGGAATATTAGAAGAGGAAACGGTCTCCATTCCTGTTCTTGCAGAAGAAGCAGAAGCACCTGCATGATTCACCTGGATTGCTACTGTTGCGCCGCTTTTGTGAAGGTTCTCAACCAACTGATAGTAACGAGGCATGAAGCTGTCATGATCGATACGGATCTGACTTGTTCCATTGGATCCTACAGGATACTCCACGTTGGCATTCTCTAAAATAATCAGACCAACTCCGCCTTTTGCACGTAACGAATAATAATTCATGTGGCGGTTACTCATCTCACCGCTTGTCTCACCATAATTTGTTCCCATAGGAGTCATCGCAATACGATTGCGAATTGTCATCCTTTTTACTGTTAAAGGTTCAAAAATCTTGGGATAATTTGTTTTCATGGATCTTTCTCCTTATCATTTCATCATCTATTTTCGCATAAGGCATTTCTTCTGTTTGTGACGCCCTCATTATAATCCCAAGAATCAATAACGTAAAATATCTTTTATGTATATATTTAATAGCTTTAAGCTATCATTTTTTTCAAATCGACGCTTGCGGAGATTTGGCGCCGGATTCGGTTTGCGAAGCAAACATTTTCCCATTCGAATCCGTGCGCATCCCCGCGGAGCGTTTATCTCAGTCAGAGATTGTACTCTCACTGAGACAAGTTTGTTATTACTCATCAACTATAGAGGTGAGAGTCTTCACTGACTGAGATAAAAAGATTAGCTGATCGTTGATGTTGCTTTCTGCTTCATATATTCTATGAAACGCTCCACAGCTGGCAGTTGATAGCGATCTCGCATCCAGAACATAAATGTATGATGTACCAGCTCTATATCATCCAGTTTATATACATTCACGCGACTCTCATCTATTTCCTCAATCTTTGGAACAAGCGCAATTCCGAAATTTTCACTTACCATCGCTACAATTGAATACTCATCCGGACACTCCACCACAATATTAGGATGAAAGGAAAGTCTCTGATACAACTTATTTGTGTAATTTCCAAGCCAGGATTCCCTGTCATATCCGATGACCGGATAGTTCTCAATTTCCTGAATCGAAACTGTTTCTTTTACTTCTAATTCATGCCCTTTCGGTGCGATCAATACAATTTCTTCTGACAATATCGGAAAAAACTCAAATTCTTCTTTCTCCATATATCCGCCAAACCCCACATCCAGTTCTCCTGACTTTACTTTTTTGGCAATCGCACTTGTATGATTCTGAAAAAAATTAAATGTAACATTTTTATTTTCTTTTTTATTAAGAAAGTCTCTTACATTATGAGGAATATAATGGCTTGCAAGAGGGAACACATATCCGATATCTATCTTTCCGCCATCACTGGCCATTTCCACCATCTTATTTTTAGCGATTTCACATTCACTAATGATCCTATCTGCATATTCCAGGAA
>JBJEMB010000056.1:0-22210 GCA_051879455.1 Lachnospiraceae bacterium | reverse complement strand
GCCGACGGGAAATCTGGATTCAGCAACGGGAAAGGAGATTATGGAATTGTTCCATAATCTGCATGCTCAGGGAAATACAATCGTTCTGATCACTCACGATGATTCGATTGCAAAACAGGCAGAGCGGAGTATCCGCATTTTGGATGGACAGATAGAACACATCAGGAGGGCAGAACATGATTAAGCAATCGGTAAAAATGGCATGGAAGGCAATTGTCTCCAATAAAATGCGCTCTTTTCTTACAATGCTTGGTATTATTATCGGTGTAATGTCGTTGGTGGTACTTGTTTCTCTTGTAAATACAACAACAGAATCAGTAAATGATCAGATTTCCGGTATGGGAAGCAGTCTGCTTACTGTGAACATAAGAGATGATAAAGAAAATCCGATGAAGTTAGCGGATGTAATGGCTCTTGCAGATAAAGAAGAGATTGAAGATGCGGCACCTTTGACGCAGAGCAGTACTACCGTGTCCGGTGCTTATTCAGAGGAAACAGCAAACATTTATGGCACAACAGGAGCGTATTTTACAATAAAGCAGCAGGAACTGTATTCAGGAAGGTTCTTAAAAAGATCAGATATTGACAATCATACCAGTGCAGCAGTGGTGAATGCTGGTCTTGCAAAACAAGTCCTGGGACGAATGGACGTGGTTGGCGAGACAATCAGCATCAATGGAGTGGAGTTTCAGATTGTCGGAGTACTTGCCGCAAAAGACAGTGATTCTACGACGACAGAGACGTATGAGGCATATATTCCGTATACCTCTCTCATCCGTATATCGGAAGATGTATCATCAGATATTACATCTTTTTGCGTATCTGCATCAAGTGAAGAAACACTTACTGAAGCGGAAGATGTATTGACGGAGGAAATGCTGAACAGATTATCTCAGGATGAAGATGCATTTACAATTATCAATCAGTCAACTGTAATGGAAGCTATGCAAAATGTAAATAACACACTGGCACTGATGCTTGGTGGTATTGCTGCAATTTCGCTTCTGGTCGGCGGAATTGGAATTATGAACATTATGCTTGTGTCTGTGACAGAGAGAACGAGAGAAATCGGAATACGAAAAGCAATCGGAGCCGGGCGGAGTGCTATCATGATGCAGTTTCTGATAGAAGCATTAATGCTGAGTCTGATGGGGTGTGCGATGGGAGTATTTATGTCGTGGATCGCACTCCGGATTATTACAATCGTAGCAAATTATCCGGCCAATAAAGCGGCAAAGATGAAACCGATTGAGGCATTAAGATACACAGGATAAAAGAATCAGGCAGGAAGTTTCCTGTTGCGGATGAAAACAGACCTGTATTATACTGAATAGAAAAGATACGATAAAATAAAGCATCATAAAAATACAGGGAGAATGTATGGCAGAGATTATAATTATCGGTGCGGCAATCATAGATGTGATTGCCAGACCGGTCAGTGAAAAAGTATTTAAGACGGGAAGTTGTCCGATGGACGATATTTGTATGACTACAGGAGCAGATGCCTTAAACGAAGCGTTGATTCTCTCGAAGATGGGAAAAAATGTGCGTCTGGAGGCTGTCTTTGGAGACGATGAGGCAGGAAAACTGATTCAGGATCAATGTCGCAAAAATCATATTATGATAGAGGAGAGGCAGATCCACAGGGAGATTCCTACAGGTATTAATGTAGTACTTGTAGATGAAAACGGTGAGCGGTGTTTCCTTACAAATCCAAACGGGAGCCTTCGAAGTCTGCGTCTTGAAGATATTCGCATGCCATTTGAAGATGATGCAAAGATTCTGTGTTTTGCCAGTATTTTCGTTTTTCCCAAAATAGGAGCAGATGAATTGCTGCGGATTTTTGCCCAGGCCAAAAGACAAGGGATTACAGTATGTGCGGATATGACAAAATGTAAATACGGTGAAACTTTAGAAGAGATGAAGGAAGCATTTTCCTATATTGATTATCTGATGCCGAATGAAGAAGAGGCGTGTCTTATTACCGGTCAGAGTGATACAGAAAATGCAGCAAGGAGCTTTATCAAAGCAGGCGTTAAAAATGTAATCATCAAATGCGGTAAAAGAGGATGCCTTGTGATGAATAAATATGAAAGCTATATGGTTTCGGCAAAAGAAAACGCCTGTTGTATTGATACAACAGGCGCTGGTGACAGCTTTGCGGCAGGATTTATCTGTGCATTATCTGAAGGAAAATCTTTGAGGGAATGTGCGCAGTTTGCCAATGAGTGTGGTGCGAAAGCAGTAGGTGTTATGGGTGCTACGCAGTGGCTTTAGATGTCACCGGTTTCTAAAATCTTTCGCATGATCTTTTCCACGGAATCAGTCATTCTGTTGGCATATTTTTCCACGCCGGGAGCGCTGTTTGCCATATAAAACCCGGTTCCGGCGTACTCAAGCATTTCTATATCATTATACTGGTCGCCAAAAGCAACTCCTTCTTCTCTGGAAACTCCCAGATGTTCTACAATATCTCTGACGGCTGTGCCTTTGTTGGCATTAGGCGCGATAAAATCTACCCATAAATTCCCGGAAGTGACTACTTTTATCTCTGGCTGGAACATTTTACGGAAAAAAGGTTCCGTTTCATGTGTACCGTCAAAATCACAGACGGCAAGCTTTATAAATGGATCTTTGATTTCACACATATCGTCAACGATAACGGTGTCAAATTTAACAACATTTTTGATATGATCAAGGAAATCCTGATTTTTTGAATCGGTGTATAAATGATCCTCACAGGAAACCATGCAGTTGCACCCCGGGATCTTTCTGGAAACTTTTATGATACGAAGACCAAGATCTCTGTCAATAAGTCCCCGGGAGATAACCTGTCCGTCGTGAACACAGAGAGAACCATTTTCTGCGGCATAAGAAATATCATCTTTCACAGGGTCAAAAACATTACGCAAATTTGGGTATGGACGTCCGCTGGCAGCAATAAAATGAACTCCTTTTGCTTTTAACTTTAAAATAAGATCAAAGAATTCAGGCTTTAAAGACTGTGCACCGTCCAGTAAAAGTGTACCATCCAGATCACTTGCAATATATCTTATCATATGAACAAACTCCTTTTCCTATTCCTGTATTGCGAATTAATCACCAACACATTATAATATAAAAAGAATAAATTTGAAAGAGGCATATGAAAGGCAGGGCATATATGATGAAAATTGGAATTGGGAATGACCACGCAGCGGTTGATATGAAAAATGAAGTTGTAGAATATCTTAAGGAAAAAGGATATGAAGTGGTAAATTACGGAACAGATACAACGGAAAGCTGTCATTATCCTGTATATGGGGAAAAAGTAGGAAAAGCAGTTGCGTCGGGAGAAGTAGATCTTGGAATTTTAATCTGCGGAACAGGTGTTGGAATTTCTTTAGCAGCTAATAAAGTGAAGGGTGTCAGAGCAGTTGTGTGTTCAGAGCCATATTCAGCGAAGCTTTCAAGACAGCATAATAATACAAATATTCTTGCGTTTGGTGCGCGTGTGGTCGGTATTGAGATGGCAAAAATGATCATTGATGAGTGGCTTGATGCAGAATTTATGGGAGGAAGACATCAGACCAGAGTTGATATGATCATGGCAATTGAAAATGAATAGACCTTTCGAAAGAAAATTTGAAAAATATAAAAACGAAAGAAAACAAAAGTAGACAAAACTTAATCGAAATGATACTATAAGTTATAGAAAATATTAACAGGGAATTCATAGGAGGATATGGAAATGAAAATTGCAATCGGATGTGATCCAAATGCACAGAAGGAAAAAGAAGCACTTATCAAATTTATTGAAGAAAAAGGTTACGGCGAAGTAACAGATTTCGGAAGCGAAGATCCAATCTACGCAAATGTTGCAATTGAAGTTGCAGAGGCTGTAGCAGCTAAAAAATACGATCGCGGTATTCTTGTCTGCGGAACAGGAATTGGTGTTTCCATTGCTGCAAACAAAGTAAAAGGTGCATATGCAGCACTCGTTTCTGATGTTTATTCTGCACAGAGAGCACGTCTCAGCAATGATGCAAACATTATCTGTATGGGCGCTTTTACAACGGGAAGCAAGGAAAGAGAGATGTTTGTAACAGAATTCCTTACAAATGAGTTTGTGCCTGGATGCGGATCACAGCCAAAAGTTGATCGCTTTGTTGAGTATGATAATGCCAGATAAAAATAGTTGATACCATTCATAAAAAGATTGGGACCTGAAGAAATCCTTCAGGTCCCAATCTTTTTGTCTGAAGATATTAATTTTTTGAAAATTCATAAAGTGTGCTAAAAAGATTATTTATTTTCACTTGCAGCGATTGCATCTCTGATCAGCTTTGTAAATTTCTCTACCTGGAATGCTGTACGTGTGGTAAAGAGTCCGTCGATATCCGGCTGTACGATCAGCGCGTTTGAGTTATCCGGGTTTACGCTTCCGCCGTAAAGAGCAGGAATCTCACGGCCCTCTTCACCGAACATTTCGCAAAGGCAGTCTTTGATTACTTTGTGCATTTCTTCTGCATAATCAACTGGAGCTGGAGTTCCGTTCACACCAATGGACCATACTGGTTCGTAGGCAATCCATACTCTGTCGATCTGATCTTTTGTCACACCGTGAAGACCTATTTTTAACTGGGTGCGAAGAACTTCAGCACTGATGCCGAATTCCTTCTCCTGTGCGGTTTCTCCGACACAGAGAAGAGTGGTAAAGCCAGATTCCAGAGCTTTTAACACTTTTTTGTTTTCTGTATAATCTGACTCGCCAAATCCATGTCTTCTTTCAGAATGTCCGATCATGACCAGATCAAGTCCGAGCTCTTTTAACATCAGTGGAGAAATCTCTCCGGTAAACTGTCCTTCTTCTTCCCAGCACATGTTCTGGGCACCTAACATAAAGGAATCGCGCACGCTGGATTTGCTCGCACTTTCCAGAGAAGTATAGGAAGGAATGAAAAAGAACTGGATCTCATTGCGGTCGATATCCTTTGTTGCGGCAGTAATTGCCTGTAAGTATTCTTCAGTAGCCTGAATGTTTTTGTACATTTTAAAATTGCTGCCGAAATATAATTTTTTTCTCATAATGACCTCCTTGGTTTCATAGATAAAATGTTGTTTTCAGTATACCTCATAACGCAAAAAAACGCAATCGCAACATGTCAAAAATATAACAAAACGAAAAAACGAAAGTAAACGAAAAAAATATGGGAAAATTTAGTGCATATCGAACAAAAACATTGATTTAAAGGTATATAAATGTACTGAAAATACAAAAGGGTATTGCCAAACATAAGTAAATAGCAGTAAAATGTAATCATAAAAGAAAGAAAACAAATAAATAAACTTTCGAAAACGAAAGAAAAATAAAAGTGAAAAAGAAAGGAAGAGAAAAAATGAGCGAGAAATTCAGACCAGTAACAGCCATTACAATGGGAGATCCTGCAGGAATCGGACCAGAGATTGTTGTAGGAACAATGTTATCAGAGGAGATTCATGAATGCTGCAGACCGTTCGTAATCGGAAGCAAAGCGATTATGGAAAGAGCAGCAAAGGTTCTTGGAAAAGAATTAAAGTACAATCTTATCACAGATCCTTCTGAAGCAAAATATGAGTTCGGAACGGTAGATATTCTTGAGACAGGTGATTACGATACAGATTCTATCGAGTGGGGAAAAGAGCAGAAACTTGCAGGACAGATGGCAATTGACTGGGTTATGAAATCCATCGAGCTTGGTATGGCAAAGAAAGTTGATGCAGTATCTACATCTCCGATCCACAAAGGAGCAATCAAGCTGGTGGGAGTAAAAGAGCCTGGACATACAGAGATTTATCAGCACCAGACAAATTCACCATATGCGCTCACAATGTTCTCATGTCATAAACTCAGAGTATTCTTTGTAAGCCGTCATATGTCACTGGTAGATGCTTGCCATTATGCAACAAAAGAAGTAGTTCTTGAAAACGTAATCAATATTGATAAAGAACTTCGTAAAGTAGGAATTGAAAATCCATTGATCGCAGTTGCAGGACTTAACCCACATAACGGAGATAACGGATTATTCGGAACAGAAGAGCTTACAGATATCGGACCGGCGGTTGAGGCTGCAAAAGCAATGGGAATCAATGCAGTAGGTCCTTGCCCGGCAGACTCTGTATTTAACATTGGTAAATCCGGTAAGTTTGATGCAATCCTTTCTCTGTATCACGACCAGGGACACATCGCTTGCAAGACACTTGATTTTGAAAAATCTGTAACACTTACATTCGGACTTCCATTTATCAGAAGTTCTGTTGACCACGGAACAGCATTTGATATTGCAGGAAAAGGAATCGCAGGCTGCGTAAGCTTGATCGAATCTACAAAGGTTGTTGCTGAATATGCAGCAAAACAGCACGAAAGAGAAGCCTAAGAAACAGATCTTTAGAAAGAGAGGTACGAAAAATGCCATTAATCGGAGCAGTAGCAGATGATTTGACAGGTGCAACAACGACTGGCGTTCTTCTTGCAAGATCAAAAGCAAGAACAGCCGTATATTTTAATGAAGAAGCTGCACAGAGAGCAGAAGGAGTAAATGAGCTTGATGCAATCCTTATCAGCAGTAACTCAAGACCCCTTCCGGCAAATGAAGCTTATGATAAAGTAAAATCAGCAACCATTGCACTTAAAAACATGGGTGTAAAATATTTCTCCAAGAGAATTGACACCACTCTGCGTGGGGGCGTAGGTGTGGAAGTAGATGCTATGCTTGATCAGGTTGGAGAAGATGCAATTGCCGTTGTAGTTCCGGCAATGCCACAGTCCAGAAGAATTCTGGTTGGAGGATATTCCGTAATCGATGGTGTTGCGCTGATTAACACACCGGTTGCGCAGGATGTCAGAACTCCTGTAAAAGAAAACTATATTCCAAGACTTCTGGCAGGACAGACAAGAAGACAGGTAGGTCTTGTAACTCTGGATAAAGTCCTTGCCGGAGAAGAAGCAATTAGAGAAGCCCTTAGCGCTGAGAGGGAAAGAGGATGTGGAGTCATCGTTGTAGATGGTATCACACTGGAAGACGTAGAGAAGATTGCAAAGGCATGTATTTCCTTAAAATGGAATGTCGTTGCAGTTGACCCAGGCCCGTTTACATCCAAACTTGCATTCTACAGAGATCTGATCAAAGCAGAAGAGCCAAATCTTCCACCGGAAGCAGATGAGACAGGAAAGACAGTTCTCATCGCAGCAGGAAGCGCTACACCGGTGACAAAGAAACAGATGGCTGTACTTTGTGAGGATCCGAGACATGTGAGAGTATCTGTTGAGCCTATTCCACTCATTGAAGGTGGAGATACAGCAGTGGCAGAAGTGAAAAAAGCTGTAGACAGAGCCGTTGAACTTCTGACTTCTGACAATCAGCCGAGAGCAATCCTGTTTGAGACAGCTTTACACGGGGAGCTTTTGAACCTCAGTGAAGAGGATAATAAGAGACATTACGCAGGTGGAATGAGCGCAAACAGAATCAACGCAGGACTTGGAGCAATCATTTCACAAGTGCTTGAAAAAGTAGGAAGAGAAAAAATCGCAGGTCTTTATACAACAGGCGGAGATACAATGGTAAATGTATGTTATCAGCTTGGTGTAGAATGCCTGGAAGTTATGGACTATGTTATCCCTCAGACCGATGTGGGAAGACTGGTAGGAAGCTATGATGGCCTTCCGGTTGTAGGAAAAGGTGGTCTGACAGGAAATGACAATACAGCTTGTGATATTGTAACTCGCCTTTTCAGAGAATCCGCAAGATAATTTGACAGATACATATAAAAAGGATGCCGAAAGGCATCCTTCCCCCGAAAAATGTGAATTTATGTGCATGAGCACATAAAAATAAATCCAACCAAAGGAAAAGAGAGAGGAGAAACAAAATGAGTGAAAACGAAGTAAAAAAAGAACGTAAAGACCTTGACCTTCTGAACAGATTGAAGGCAATGCCAGGTGGACTTGTAATTGTACCACTTGTAATCGCAGTAGTACTTGCAACATTTGTGCCACAGGTTTTCCAGATCGGTGGATACGTAACAGCATTGTTCTATGAAGGAAATGCTTGTATGATGGGATTCTTCCTGATTGTATGTGGTTCCATGATTGACATCAAACAGGTTGGTATGCCTCTTTACAAAGGTGTAATCATGACAGGTACAAAATTTATTCTTGGTGTAATTTTAGGACTTGTTGTAGGAAAAATCTGCGGACCTGCTGGATTCCTTGGAATCGCACCGTTCGTACTTATCGCTGCAATCACAAACTCCAACGGTTCCCTTTACATTTCACTTTCATCACAGTTTGGTAACGCAACAGATACAGGAGCTATTTCCATTCTGTCTTTGAATGATGGACCGTTCTTTACACTGATCGCCCTTGGTGCTACAGGACTTGCAAATATCCCGATCATGTCTCTTGTTGCAGTATTAGTACCACTGTTAATCGGATTTATCTGGGGTAACCTTGACAAAGGATTCCGTGATGCATGTAAGAATGCTCAGCCAATCGTTACATTCTTCATGACAATCTCTATCGGTGCTAAGACAGACGTTAAGACAATCCTGACAGCAGGTGCTTCCGGTATTGTACTTGGTCTTATCTCCGCAGCAACAGCAGTATTATTCTTCTTCGTTATCAACCTTCTTCTTCCGAAGAAAGAGAGAAATGCAATGGGTGCTGCAATCGGTACAACAGCTCTGAACTCTGCTATGACTCCTGCAGCAGTTGCTGAGGCTGACCCGACAATGGAACAGTTTGTTCCAATGGCAACAGCACAGTGTGCAACAGCATCTATTATCACATTGTTCCTGTGTCCATTTATCACTGCAGCATTTGATAAATATATGCAGAAGAACAAAAAGGGTATCTACAGTCCTGAAGGATGGGCATACGCTAAAGTTGCAAATAACAATTAAGAAATATTGCACAGATACATAAAAATAAATTATATAAATAAACGAAAAAGAACGTAAATTAAGTGAAAAAAGTCCTTTTATATGTTAAAATATAAAAGGACTTTTTCTATAATAGAATAGATAAGGAGGGCTTATGAGCAAGATAACGGTTCGAATGACAAAGGAAACACTTTATGATTTTTTGTTGTACCATGCATATTCAAAATTCAGTGGTTTTCTGATTAACATACTGGGTTTTGCAATTATATTTATGGGGGTATTCAGTTATGTTTCAGGAAAGACTGGAGCAGTTGGGGTTGTGCTGTATCTGCTTGCGGCAGCCATTTTTATCGGATATACTCCGTTGCAGCTGAAAATGAGGGCCAAAAAACAGGTGCAGGTTAATCCTGAATATCGTGGCCCGGTAGAGTATACGTTTTCTGATGAAGACGGAATTACAGCTGAGTGGGAAGGCGGAAGCCGGCATGTGGAATGGGGAAATGTCCAGAGAGCGGTTGTGGCACCGAAGACAATTGGAGTTTATTATGGAAAAGATCAGGCATTGATTTTACCGAAACAGGATTTTGGGGATGAGTTTTTGCCGATTTATCAGATGATTGTTCGTCATCTGGGAGAAAACAGTAACACAGAAAAAAAGGCAGAATAGTAATATTTTATCATCATGGAGAGGCAGATATGGAAGAGCGTAGACGTGCGATTTTACGGGAAGTAGAAGAGAAAGGAAAGGTTCGCGTCGTAGATTTGAGTAAAGAATTTGGTTGTTCTGAAGTAACAATCCGAAATGACATTAAGAATATGGACATGGAAGGACTTCTTACCAGAACTCATGGCGGAGCAATCAGGATTGACAAGCGACCGGAAAGGAAATATTCCGCAGAGAGTATATACCGCAATACAGACAGGAAAAAGAAAATTGCGGCTTGTGCTTATGAATTTATCGAAGACAGAGATACGATTATTATCGATGATGCATCCAGTAGTTTTTATCTGGCATTGCATATTAAACAGCATCCGGAGAAAAGACTGGCAGTGGTAACAAATTCGCTTCTTGTTGGAAATGAGCTGGCAGGCGTAGGACATGTGGAACTTTATATGGTTGGAGGACATGTGGGCGGTCATCTTGCTGCGACAATGGGGGATGCAGCACTTATCAATATGGAGCAGTTTCATGTGGATAAAGGATTTATCGGTGTTCACAGTATTAATTTCGATGTGGGTCTCACATCGATCGCTACTCCGCAGATGCAAGTAAAAAAAGCAATTCTGAAAGCATCAAGAGAAGTCTATGTACTGGCAGACAGCAGTAAATTCGGAGGAGGATATGTATCGGTCATTTGTCCGATTCACGATGTTTACAAGATCATAACAGACAGTGAAGTGTCACGGGAATACATCAGGAAGGCGCAGCAGATGGAAGTGCCGCTTGTAATAGCATAAAGGATGAATGCCCGGATGATAATAGAAAAGGAGAGGTAAAGGTATGAAGTACGAAAAACTGAACGAAAAAATTATGGAACTGAAAGATGAGATGTTCGAGAGCATTAAAGAGAGCGTCGCAATCTGCAGTGTAAAAGGAGATCCTGAACCGGATGCGCCATACGGAAGAGAAGTAAAAGAAGCGCTGGATCATGCACTGGCACTCGGCGAGAAGATGGGATTTAAGACAGGAAATGTTGATAATCGTGTCGGCTGGATTGAGTATGGTGATGGCGAAGAGATGGTCGGGGTTCTCGGACATATGGATGTTGTCCCGCTCGGTGAAGGATGGGATCATGATCCGCTCGGATGTGAAGTGTGTGACGGAAGGATGTACGGACGTGGTGTACAGGACGACAAGGGACCTACTATTGGTGCGATTTATGCATTGAAAGCGATCCGTGATCTTAACCTTCCGATAGACAGAAGAATCAGAGTACTGTTTGGCTGTGATGAAGAGAGCGGCTCTTCCTGTGTGGAACATTACATAAAAGTAGGTGGAGAATTGCCGACGATCGGATTTACACCGGATGCGCAGTTCCCTGCAATATTCTGTGAAAAAGGGCAGACTTTCTGGGATCTTTCGAAGAAAATAGAAGAAAAACCAGAGATTAAAGTTCTTTCTATTGAAGGTGGTGTGGCTAAGAATGTTGTAACACCAAAATGTACACTCATCGCAGAAGGTGATCTCGTAGTTGAAGAAAAGGATTATATTACTGTTGAGAAAAAAGACGGAAAGACAATCGTGACTGCAGAAGGAGTCAGTGCTCACGGAAGTACACCGGAGCTTGGTAAGAATGCAGCGATTCGTCTGTTTGATGCGCTGAAAGAAAATCATTTTGGCGGAGATGTTCAGAGAATGATTGATTTCATTATGGAAAAGATTGGATGGGAGACAAACGGAAAATCTCTCGATATTTGCTATGAGGATGACGAGACAGGAAACACAACGGTGAATCTTGGAGTTATCAAATGTGATGAAGAAGAACTTTCTTTCACATTGGACATTCGCTATCCTAAGAATGCAAAAGAGGAAGATGTTGTTACAAGTGTGACAGATCATGCTAAGAGCTATGGCCTTGAAGTGGAGAATGAACTCCACAGTCTTCTCTATGTACCAAAGGATTCTGAGCTGGTACAGAAACTTACAAAGGTTTATTGTGAAGAGACCGGAGATATGGATGCTAAGCCGATTGCGATCGGAGGAGGAACTTATGCAAAATCCTTTGATAACATGGTAGCATTCGGACCAATCTTCCCGGGAGAAGAAGAAGTCATTCATGCACCGAACGAGTATGCAAATATGGATAATCTCGTTCGCTCTATCCAGATTACAGCAGCAGCAATGTATGAGCTGGCACAGAAATAGAAGAAAATAAGTCATAAGGAGAGGGAAAAAATGAACAACGAAAGAATCAGTAGAGTATTAGCAAAGATGGAGGAAAAGGGACTGACACAGTTACTTGTATCAGACCCACTGAGCATTCGCTTCCTGACAGGGATCATGGTAAATCCAGGGGAGAGATTGTATGCTTTGATGCTCAGAACAAATGGAAAACACACGATGTTTTTAAATTATCTGTATTATGTATCTGATACCGGTTTTGAGGAAGTATGGTTCAGTGATATGGACGATCAGATTGGTGTTTTGATGGAGCATATTGATACAGAGAGTACACTTGGTATCGATAAGACATGGCCGGCTCGTTTCCTGATCCCTCTTCAGGAGCGTTGCCCGCAGATGAAGACAGTATGGGGGTCTGACTGTGTAGACGGTGTTCGTGCGGTTAAAAATGAAGAAGAGATTGCCATCATGAAAGAAGCATCTGTAATCAATGACAGCGTTATGGAAAAAGCGGCTGACTTTATTAAAGAAGGAATGACAGAGAAAGAAATTGCAGACTTTATTAATGCAGAGTTCTTTGCAGCCGGGGCAAGTGGATTAAGCTTTGATACTATCGTATGCTTTGGACCAAATGCTGCAGATCAGCATCACACACCGAGCGAGACAAGAACATTGAAGGCAGGCGAGTGTGTTCTGATCGATATGGGTTGTGTATGGAAAGGTTACTGTTCTGACATGACAAGAACTTTCTACTGTAAATCTGTGGATGATGAGCAGGCTAAAATTCATGACCTTGTTCGGACAGCAGTTGAAAAAGCCGAAGCAGTGATCAAACCGGGTGTTCGTTTCTGTGACATTGATGCTCAGGCAAGAGATTTGATTGATGAGGCAGGATACAGTGAGTACTGGAAGATCCGTCTTGGACATTTCATCGGTCAGGAAGATCATGAGTATGGTGATGTAAGCCCAATCAATAAAAATGTTGCAGAGCCAGGTATGATTTTCTCAATTGAACCAGGTATCTACATTGAAGGAAAATATGGCGTTCGTGTTGAGGATCTTGTACTTGTAACAGAGGAAGGACATGAACTTCTCAATGCAGTTGATAAAAAATACAGAATTGTAGGTTAACAATTTAATGTAACAATTCACCTCCCTTTTGCATATTCTGAGATAGAAGATTTTAATCGACGAATATGGGAAGGGAGATTTTTTATGCCTTATTCTATTATGTTAGATGCAGGACATGGTGGAGCAGATCCGGGTGCTGTTTATAATGGAAGGCAGGAGAAGGATGATGCTCTTCGGCTGACACTTGCAATAGGGGAAATTTTACAGAACAATGACATCGATGTGCTGTACACACGGACAACAGATATATACGAAAGTCCATTTGAAAAGGCGATGGAAGCGAATCAGGCAGGGGTAGATTTCTTTGTGTCGATTCATCGAAATTCATTCCCGGTAGATAATCAGGTTATGGGTGTGGAGAGCCTTGTCTATGATCTTACCGGTATCAAGTATGAGATGGCACAAAATATCAATGCGCAGCTAGAGACAGTGGGATTCGTAAATTTAGGGGTAACTGCCCGCCCAAACCTGATTGTTCTTCGAAGAACAAACATGCCTGCGGTTCTGGTAGAGGTTGGATTCATTAATTCTGATGTGGATAATCAACTGTTTGACGATAATTTCAACGATATTGCGCAGGCGATTGCAGAGGGAATCCTTGGTACGCTCAATTCTGCGGGGGTGATCAAAGAGGAATATTACCGGGTTCAGACAGGATTGTTCCGCAATCCGGCAAATGCACAGAGAATGCAAAATGATCTGCTTTCAAAAGATTTTCCTGCGTTTATTGACAATACCGGACCGTATATCAGTGTACAAGTAGGAGGCTATAAAGATCTGAATGAAGCGATAGAGATGGAACGAAGGCTCAGAAGACAGGGCTATGATACTTTGATTATAAGTTAGGATTGCAGAGAAAAATTATTGACAAAAAACAAAAATTGATAAATAATAATATTAATTACTATTATTATATAATACAAAGGAGGTGCATTTATGGCAGTTTATAAATGTAGTTTATGTGGCGCAATCTATGATGAAGCAAAAGAAGGAAAAGCGCTTTCAGAAATTCCATACTGTCCTATATGCAAACAGCCAATCTCAAAGTTTGTTTTAGTGCCGGAGGAAAATGAAAAAGAGTCTTTGAAAGGATATGGAGGAGAACTGGATTACGATGCAGATACTGCACGACAGGATGCATCCTGCCGATATATGGCAGAGATTCATGAGATGGCAGTTACGGGAAGAACAATTGGTGGTTCGATGAGTACGAAGATGCCAATGCCCGGATGGGATGATGTCCTTTTGCTTGGTGCTCAGCTTAACCCACCGCCGCTGGATGACGGGGAGGCAGTAGACACCAGAACAATTATCGGAAAGCATGCAAAAAAGCCTATGGTGCTTGAAAGTCCTGTTTACATATCCCATATGTCTTTTGGTGCATTGTCAAAAGAGATAAAAGTGGCGCTTGCAAAAGGCTCTGCT
Organism: Lachnospiraceae bacterium; assembly: GCA_051879455.1. Taxonomy (GTDB): domain Bacteria; phylum Bacillota; class Clostridia; order Lachnospirales; family Lachnospiraceae; genus MD308. The sequence continues at coordinate 7,914 of JBJEMB010000056.1, read as the reverse complement.
ATGGCAAAGACAGCTATGTGCAGTGGAGAAGGAGGCGTTCTTCCGGAAGAAAAGAATGCTTCATACAAATATATTTTTGAATATATTCCGAATAAATATAGTGTTACAGAGGAAAATCTGAAAACGTCAGATGCCATTGAAATCAAGATTGGACAGGGCACAAAACCAGGAATGGGAGGACATCTGCCGGGAGAAAAAGTAACAGAAGAAATTGCGGCTTTACGTGGAAAAAAGAAGGGTGAAGATATTCAGAGCCCCAGTAAATTTCCAGAGCTTAATACTAAAGAGGATCTTCGTGTTATGGTAGATCTTTTGAGACAATGTTCCGATGGAAGACCAATCGGAATTAAGATAGCGGCAGGAAGAATCGAACAGGATTTAGAATACTGTGTTTTTGCGCGCCCTGACTTTATTACGATTGACGGCAGGGGTGGTGCTACAGGTTCAAGTCCGTTTTTCCTAAGAGAAGCGACTTCAATTCCAACATTATATGCACTGGCAAGAGCACGAAAATATCTGGATTCAGTAAATGCAGATATTGATCTTGTTATTACCGGAGGACTCCGGGTTTCAGCAGATTTTGCGAAAGCTCTTGCAATGGGAGCTGATGCAGTCGCAATCGCCAGTGCCGGATTGATTGCTGCTGCCTGTCAGCAATACCGGATATGCGGAAGTGGAAATTGCCCGGTAGGTATCGCAACGCAGGATCCTGAGCTGAGAGCAAGACTGAAAGTAGATGCGGCGGCCAAACGAGTTGCGAATTTCCTGAATGTTTCCAATGAAGAGCTGAAAACCTTTGCAAGGATAACAGGAAATCATTCGGTTCACGACCTATCCCTGGAGGATCTTGTGACAACAGACAGGGACATTGCTAAGTATACTGACATAAGACATATTGGAGAACCGTGTTTATAATTTTGATCCAGTGAAAATGTCAGGAGAGACGATAGCGGGAGAAAGGAATTGGGTACATGCGGAAAAAAGAATTAGCATTGGAAATTATAGAAAGACTGAAGAAAGAATATCCGGATGCCGGATGTACACTGGATTATGATCAGGCATGGAAGCTTCTTGTGAGCGTTCGGCTGGCGGCACAATGTACGGATGCGAGGGTAAACGTTGTAGTCGAAGGACTGTTTGAAAAGTATCCAAGTGTGGATGCGCTGGCTGAGGCAGATGTGGAGGATATTGAGGCAATTGTCAGACCCTGCGGACTTGGTAAAAGTAAGGCGAGGGACATTAGTGCATGTATGAAGATGTTAAAGGAAGAGTATAGGGGAAATATCCCGAAAGATTTTAATGCTCTCTTGAAATTGCCGGGAGTTGGAAGAAAAAGCGCAAACCTGATTATGGGGGATGTGTTTGGTGAACCGGCAATTGTAACGGATACACACTGTATCAGACTTGTAAACCGAATGGGACTTGTAGACGGGATCAAAGAGCCGAAAAAGGTTGAGATGGCACTGTGGAAGATTATTCCGCCGGAAGAAGGAAGTGATTTCTGTCACCGTCTGGTATACCATGGAAGAGAAGTCTGTACAGCCCGCACAAAGCCTTACTGCGACAGATGCTGTCTTGCTGATATCTGTAAGAAAAACGGTGTTGAAAAATAGTGAAGAAAGGCAGCGAAGGAAAGCATTGAAGGAAAAGTAAGGACGTGATAAGATGGCAGACATAGTAGGAATGTTGGATGAACTTCAGAAAAAGGCATTGAAAGATGAGGAACTTCGTAGAAAGTTTCTTGAGACGAGAAAAGCATCTTCTCCGATTGAGGAATTTTGTAAAATATGCAGGGAAGAAGGATATGAGATTTACGACATGGATCTTATATGCGCTGGTGAAGATTTTCATGCGGCGATGAAACGAAGTACAAATGGCGGAGGGGAAAACTCACCGATGCTTGCCGGGCAGGATGATTTTTATGAATTATTTCTTGCCGCTATTGAATAATGAAATTTAAAGATTGACAAAATGAAAAAATCCTGTTAATTTATTAGAAATACTCTTTGCACTGCATAATCTACAGTACAAACTGAGCAGGCGATGGGCAGGATTTTTGCTCATAGAGCCGGGCTGCATTTATGTGGCAACAGATGAAACATAGAACATCTGTGGGACAGTAGTTTACTAGTTATTGTTCCACAGGTGTTTTCTTTTTGCTAAGAAGAAAATGTAAAACCGGAGGTCAGGAAATGAATAAAATAAAAGAAAATAAAATAGACAATGATAAGAAAATTGCCATGCGCGTATCGGCTGTAAGTATTGCGGTCAATATTGCATTGTCTGTCATGAAACTTCTGGCAGGAATCATCGCTCACTCAGGAGCAATGGTTTCAGATGCAGTTCATTCGGCATCAGATGTATTCAGTACATTTGTTGTAATCATTGGTGTTCATGCTGCCAGTAAAGACGCGGATGAAGAGCACCCTTACGGACATGAGAGAATGGAATGTGTGGCAGCAATCATTCTTGCTGTTGTATTATTTGCTACAGGAGCAGCCATTGGATATAATGGGCTGAATCAGCTTCGTGATGGAAATTATAAAAACATTGCAGTTCCGGGTGTTCTGGCACTTGTAGCAGCTATTGTTTCCATTGTGACGAAGGAGTGGATGTACTGGTATACAATTATTGCGGCAAAAAAGACTAATTCAGGCGCGCTGAAGGCAGATGCCTGGCATCACCGCTCAGACGCACTTTCTTCCATAGGAGCGTTGATCGGTATCGGGGGCGCAAGAATGGGATATCCATTTATGGATTCAGTGGCAAGTGTTGTAATCTGCATATTCATCATAAAAGCAGCTTATGATATTTTTAAAGATGCCATTGATAAGATGCTTGATACCTCCTGTGATAAGGATACTGTAAAAAAACTCAGAAAAGTAATTGAAAGTCAGGATGGTGTACTTGGAATCAGCAAACTTGCAACACGTATTTTTGGCTCAAAAATCTATGTGGATGTTGAGATAGAAGCAGATGGGAATATGCGGCTTAAGGATGCACATGATATAGCGGAAAATGTACATGACGCCATTGAACATAAATTTGAAAATGTAAAACATTGCATGGTGCATGTGAATCCTAAAGTAGTGTAGGGTGATAGATTTAACAAATTGTTAATAGAAGCGGTCTGTTCATTGCGTTATAATATAAAAAATAAATGATCAGGGAATTTCTGGAACCTTGTACAAAGGAGGAAAGGGATATATGAGGCTTAGAGCCAGAAAAGAGAAGACTGAAGAAAAACCGGATTATGAGATCGCAAGAACCCCGGTAAAAAGATATACACCTGATTACAAAGAGGGACTCAGTAACTGGCAGGTAAAAGAGCATGAAGAAGGGGGATGGGTGAACGTTACGGTAGATCCTCCGGCGAAGACAACAAAGGAGATCATCCATGAAAATGTATTTACCTATTTTAACCTTATTTTTGTCGTGCTGGCAGTTCTATTAATTATTGTGGGTTCTTTTCGTAATCTGACATTTCTTCCGGTCATCATTATCAACACGTTGATTGGAATTGTTCAGGAGATACGTGCAAAAAGAACACTTGAAAAACTGAATATGCTGAATGCGCCAAAAGCAAGAGTGGTGAGAAATAAGAAAATATCAACCATTGATTCGGAAAAGCTGGTGCTGGATGATATTGTAATTTTTAAAGCGGGAAATCAGATCTGTGCGGATGCTGTGGTTGTGGCAGGAGAAGCACAGGTAAATGAAGCGCTTCTTACAGGCGAGTCTGATGAGATCGGGAAAAAAGCCGGAGATCATCTCATGTCAGGAAGTTTTGTTGTGTCTGGGCAGTGCTATGCGAGACTTGAAGCAGTGGGTGTGGATTCCTATATTTCCAAGTTGACGCTGGAAGCAAAAGCAATGCAGCACAAAGAGCAGTCAGAGATGATACGCTCACTGGATAAGCTTGTCAAATTTGTCGGAATTGCGCTGATTCCGATAGGAATTGCATTGTTTGCGCAGGGAATGTTTGTAAATGGAGAGACATTCCGTGATAGTATCATTGCTATGGTTGCGGCGGTGATTGGTATGATTCCGGAAGGTCTGTATCTTTTGGCCAGTGTGGCACTGGCAGTAAGCTCTATGCGTCTTGCGAGTAAAAAAGTATTGCTCCACGATATGAAGAGTATCGAGACGCTTGCGCGGGTAGATGTACTTTGTGTAGACAAGACAGGAACGATCACAGAAAATAAAATGTGTGTAAAAGAACTGGTTCCTGTAGGTGAAAAAAATGTTTCTACGGTTGTCAGTGATTTTGTGCAGGCGATGAGCGCGGACAATAGTACGATGAAAGCGCTAAAAGAATATTTTACAAAGGGGACAGGAGAGACTCCGATTCGAACGATCTCATTTACATCCGCCACAAAATACAGTGCGGTAGAATTTAAAGAAAAAAATTATGTACTTGGTGCGCCGGAATTTGTGCTTCGGGATGAGTTTGCAAATTATGAGGCACAGATTTCGGAGTACGCGAAAAAGGGCTATCGCATCCTTGCATTTGCGGAGTATGAAGGAAAATTAGATGGCGGGAAGTTAACAGAAAAAGCGATTCCTGCAGGATGGATCTTGCTGGCAAATCCAGTGCGAAAGGAAGCTCCTGAAACATTTGCATATTTTGCAGAGCAGGGTGTGGAGGTTAAAGTTATATCAGGGGATAATCCGTTGACGGTGTCCGAGATTGCAAAAGAAGCGAAGATTCAGAATGCGGAAAATTATGTTGATGCGTCTACGCTGGATACTGATGAAGACATTGCAGATGCAATGGATCATTATACAGTTTTTGGAAGAGTGACTCCTGAGCAAAAAAGGAAATTTGTTCACGCTTTGCAGGAAAAAGGGAAGACAGTTGCTATGACCGGTGACGGTGTCAATGATGTGCTGGCACTTAAGGATGCGGACTGTAGTGTGGCAATGGCATCAGGAAGCGATGCGGCAGTGCAGGCATCTCAGGTGGTGCTTTTAGAGTCTGATTTTGCATGCATGCCTTCTGTAGTGATGGAGGGAAGGAGAGTTGTAAATAATATTCAGCGTTCAGCCAGCCTGTTTCTGGTGAAAAATATTTTCTCGTTTTTATTGTCTCTGTTTTCAGTTGCATTTATGATCACATATCCGCTGGAACCTTCTCAGATTTCGCTGATTAGTATGTTTACGATTGGAATACCGGCATTTTTCCTGGCATTGCAGCCGAATAAAGAGATGATAAAGGGACATTTTCTGACGAATGTATTTTTAAAAGCGCTTCCGGCAGGGCTTACAGATGTGTTGTCTGTAGGTGCGCTGGTAGTCTTCGGGCAGACGTTCGGTGTGGATTCTACAGACATATCTACAGCGGCTACGATACTTCTGGCAATCGTAGGATTTATGATTCTCTATAAGATCTGCCAGCCGTTTAATCCGCTTCGTATTATCGTGTGGGTAGGATGTGCAGTAGGAATTGTAGCGTGTGGCATTCTGATTCCTGAGCTGTTCGCAATCACAGGGATGTCCACGAGATGTATTATGCTTTTTGTAGTATTTTCCATTGCAACGGAACCTCTGTTTAGATATCTTACAATGCTTATGGAAGGAATACAGAAACTGGTTCATAGATTATCAGAAAAAAGGGCAGGTTAAAACAAACCTGCCCTGAATTGTTTAAATGTCCAGTATATTACCATCAAGGTCTTTCCAGATAAATTCTCCGTCATAGATCATATATCCGTGTGCGGAGCCTGCTTTCGGTATGGATACAGAACCCGGATTCATATAAGTATAATTCTCCATCTTCCGGTTTGCCGGAATGTGAGTATGACCATTCAGTAAAATGTCTCCCTCTTTTATTGGAGGAAGGTGATCTGGATTATAGATATGCCCGTGAGTTGCCAGTATATTGTGTCCATCAAGTGATAAAAAACAGTAGTCGGCGAGAATCGGGAAATCAAGTACCATCTGATCCACCTCGGTATCGCAATTACCGCGGACACATAGTAATTCGTTTTTTAAAAGATTTAGCATTGCGATAACTTCCTTTGGGGCATAGTCTTTTGGAAGGTCGTTTCTGGGACCGTGATACAGGATATCGCCAAGAATGAGAAGCCTGTCTGCTTTTTCTCTTATATAGGCATCGATCATTTTTCTGCAGTAATATGCAGATCCATGAATGTCAGATGCAATCATTAATTTCATTGTCATACCTCCGAATATGATATCTTTATTTTACTCAAATGGTAAAAAAGTATTCTTTAAGATAATTGATTCTTAAAGCATAGGGATTACTTCGTTAAGGGAATTGCATTTTTTTAAAACCAGTGAGAGAATATCCTCTGTTGGCTGTACAAGGTCAGGAACAACAATTACTGTAAGCCCAGCGGCGTGTGCTGAGCGCACACCTGCCGGTGCGTCTTCCAGAGCAAGGCAATCTTTCGGATTTACTCCGATGTTTTCACAAGCCTTCAGATAAATTTCCGGATCAGGCTTTGCGTGTTCTACCATATCTCCAAAAACGCCGCTGTCAAAATACTGGTATAGACCTGCATTTTTTAAAACCCCTGTCGCATACTCCCTGCTGGAAGATGTTGCCACGGCTGTTTTATATCCGCGCTCTTTGGCATATTTTAGAAGTTCTCTTGCGCCTTCTTTTACGGGGAGTCCCTCAGTTTCTACAATTCTAAAGAAGTATTCACTTGCTTTTTTATTAAATTTATCCTGATCGAAATCGTCTCCAAATACCTGTTTGAAATAGATGGTCCTGGCTGCCCGATTCATTCCGAGAGTATGGTATATCTGGTTTCCGACACCGCAAATTCCGAGAAATTCTCCTGCTTCGTTCCATGAACGCTGTACAATGCGTTCAGAATCGAGAAGAAGTCCATCCATATCAAATACAAGTGCTTTTATCAAAATGAGTTCCTCCTTCGTACTGTGGTTCTACCTTTCGTCTGCTTCCCAGCGTCCTGATGCACCACATGGAAGCACCAGACCGGAATGTGTAACAGGAAGTCCGATCTCCTGAGAGTCTACATGTCCATCCCACTTTTTCAATTCAGTTGCAAGCATGTAAGTAAGTACTGCCGGGGCAAGTCCTGTTGTGTAGGAATTTACAAGGAAAAACAGAGGGTTATCTGATAAAACTTGCGTACAGAGTTTGATCAGTGGATGAATGGCATCCTCGATTTTCCAGATCTCACCTTTTGGGCCTCTTCCGTAAGAGGGCGGATCCATGATAATGGCATCATAGTGGTTGCCTCTGCGTATCTCGCGCTCTACAAATTTGACACAGTCATCTACAAGCCAGCGGATTGGTTTGTCAGAGAGCCCCGAGGAAGCTGCGTTTTCTTTTGCCCAGTTTACCATTCCCTTTGAGGCGTCTACATGAGTGACGCTTGCTCCGGCAGCGGCCGCAGCCAGTGTAGCGCCTCCAGTATAGGCAAAGAGGTTCAATACTTTAATCGGTCGCCCTGCATTTCGAATCTTTTCAGAAAACCAGTCCCAGTTCGCTGCCTGTTCCGGAAAGAGTCCGGTGTGTTTAAAACTGAATGGTTTCAAGTTAAACGTGAGGTCTCCATAATGAATCTGCCACTGCTCTGGGAGAGAAAAGAATTCCCACTCGCCGCCGCCTTTTTTGCTGCGGTGGTAGTGACCGTTCATATATTTCCATCCCTTATTCGTTTTTGGAGTATCCCAGATGACCTGAGGGTCAGGGCGTACAAGAATATATTTTCCCCAGCGTTCCAGTTTTTCACCTTTACTGCAATCTATCACTTCATAATCTTTCCAGTTTTCTGCAATCCACATATAAATATCCTTTCGTGTTTATTAAAATAAAATCTAATCACTTCCAGTATTACTGCATGTTTCAGTATATCATGCAGTCTTTGTAAATTCAATGTAGAGAAGTTGAATTTGTCTAAGTCCCGGTATTCA
>JBJEMB010000055.1:0-3878 GCA_051879455.1 Lachnospiraceae bacterium | reverse complement strand
GGGCAGGGATGTGCGATGAAAGATAAATTCAGGGAAAACTTCGGAATCGCATTTCCGGCAGCTTTAGTTACACTGGTGTTGATCCTGATACTTTCTTTCAATACGGATTTAAGCGGTGCAGTGACAGAAGGTTATAATCTGATACAGATCATTCCGTACATACTCGTTCTGATTGGAGGAATTGCGGGCATAAATGTTTTTGTTGTACTATTAGTGGGAATTATATCCGGCGCAGTGATCATGCTTGCTTCCGGCCAGACAGTTCCTACAGAACTTCTTGCAAACATGGGATCTGGTGCGGCAGGAATGTTCGAGACCAGCATGGTTGCAATTCTTGTAGCCGCTATGTGTGCGCTAATCAGGGAATACGGTGGTTTTGACGCATTACTTTCCGCAATTCACCGTGTGTTTAAAGGAGAAAAAGGCGGACAATTAGGAATGGGGCTTTTAGTAGGGGCAATGGATGTAGCAACAGCAAATAATACAGTAGCGATTGTAATGGCGAATCCGATCGCGAAGGAGATGGCGCAGGAGTATGATATTACACCAAGAAAAGCGGCTTCGCTTCTTGATACATTTTCTTGTATTTTCCAGGGAGTAATTCCTTATGGTGCACAGATGCTTGTGGCAATTTCAGCTGCAAACGAATTAGGTTTTGCGGTATCTGCATTTGACATTATTCCGAATTTATTCTATCCGGGACTTTTGTTCATCAGTTCTCTGATATTCATATTTCTGGTTCCGCAAAAAAGCAAATAATTAAAATAGAAAATATAGGAAAAGTTAAGTATATAATCTTGTGTAAACATTGACTTATATCGTACATAATGATAAAATATGCTTTAACGAATAAAAGCGTTAAAGGGGAAAAGCAATGCCGATTACAGAAATATTAGAAGAAAATTGTCGGAAATACGGAGAAGATATCTGCCTTGTGGAGATTAATCCACAGCTTCCGGAGGATCGCCGTATTACATGGAAAGAATACGAATTGATGGAACCGACACCATTTGTTCATTATCGAAGAGAGATCACATGGAATGTATTCAATGAAAAAGCAAATCGATTTGCCAATCTTTTGTTGAGCAGAGGTGTGAAAAAAGGAGACAAAGTTGCGATTTTGCTTATGAACTGTCTGGAATGGCTCCCAATTTATTTTGGAGTGTTAAAAACAGGAGCATTGGCAGTGCCATTGAATTTCCGGTATTCTTCCGATGAGATTGAGTACTGTCTGAACCTTTCAGAGTCAGATGTGCTTGTGTTCGGACCGGAATTTATTGGTCGTGTGGAAGAGATTGCCGATTCCATTTCAAAAAACCGTTTGATTTTTTATGTGGGAGACGGATGTCCGTCTTTTGCGGAAAGTTATTCACAGCAGTCAGCGAACTGTTCCTGTCAGTCACCGGATATCAAACTTACAGATCAGGATGATGCAGCGATTTATTTCTCATCAGGTACAACAGGATTTCCAAAAGCAATCTTACATAATCACGAGAGTCTTATGCATTCTTGTAAAGTGGAACAGAATCATCATGGACAGACAAAAGATGATATCTTTTTATGTATACCGCCGTTATATCATACCGGCGCGAAGATGCACTGGTTTGGAAGTTTTCTGACGGGAAGTAAAGGAGTTCTTCTGAAAGGAACAAAACCAGAGTTTATTCTGGATGCTGTATCTAAGGAGAAATGTACCATTGTATGGTTATTAGTTCCATGGGCACAGGATATTCTGGATGCTTTGGACCGCGGCGATATAAAACTTGAAGATTACGAACTTTCTCAGTGGAGATTAATGCATATTGGTGCACAGCCGGTGCCGCCGAGTTTGATCAAGAGGTGGAAGGAATATTTCCCGAATCATCAATATGATACAAATTATGGTCTTAGTGAATCTATCGGACCAGGTGCAGTACATTTGGGAGTAGAGAATATCCATAAAGTCGGTGCAATCGGAAAAGCAGGCTACGGATGGAAGACTCGTATTGTGGATGAAAATGGTGCGGATGTACCACAGGGCAAAGTAGGAGAGCTGATTTTACAAGGTCCTGGTGTTATGACCTGTTATTATAATGACGAGAAGGCAACCAGAGAAGTGTTAAAAGATGGTTGGCTTTACACCGGAGATATGGCACAGGAAGATGAAGATGGATTCATTTTCCTTGTAGACCGTAAGAAAGATGTTATTATCAGTGGTGGTGAGAACTTATATCCAGTGCAGATTGAAGACTTCCTTCGTGCCCATGAGGCAATCAAGGATGTTGCGGTTATCGGACTTCCGGACAAGCGTCTCGGTGAGATCGCAGCAGCTATTGTAGAAATCAAGGAAGGATATAGTTGTACACAGGAAGATCTGGAGACTTTCTGTAAGAAACTTCCACGTTATAAACGTCCGCATAAATATATTTTTGCAGAAGTACCACGTAATGCAACAGGTAAGATAGAGAAACCGAAGCTTCGTGAGAAGTATTGCGCAGAACGACTGGTTGAGATGCAGAATAAAGGATAAAAATATAATAATAGAGGATATGAGAGAAATATATCGGGCTGTCTATTGCGGATGGTCCGATTTTTATTGAAGCTGTTAAAATTCTGTCTATACGTTACTGAGGTGATGTGTTATAATTGTCGTCGAATAATGTTGGAATGGGAAATGAGAGGAATATTACAATGGAAAAAAATCAATCGGTGTTTGGAGCATTTTGTGGCTTGATGACAGGTATCTGCTGGGGAGTCTCCGGAGTGTTCGGTCAGTTTTTGTTTGAAACAAGAGGAGTGGAAACATCATGGCTTGTTCCGATACGCCTTACTTCTGCCGGAATATTGCTTCTTACATATCTCTTTATTACAAAAAGGGAAGAAGTTTTGAAACTCTGCAGAAACCGAAGAGATTTTATTCAGACAATTCTTGCAGGTGTTTGCGGAACGATGATGTTCCAGCTTACATTTTTTGGAGCTGTGCAGCGTTCTAATGCAGGGACAGCTACAGTGCTGCAGTATCTGGCTCCTGTATTTATTATGATTTACGTTTGCCTGCGGACAAAAAGAGTACCGAAGAAACTCGAGGCCTTGTCAATTCTTCTGGCAATCAGCGGTATTTTTCTGATATCTACGCATGGAAATATTCATTCACTTGTTATGACTCCGGAAGCTTTGGTTTGGGGAATCGGATGCGCTTTTTTTATGTTTTTGAATACTGTTATTCCGGAATCTTTGTATGAAAGACATATTTCAGAGGTGGTTGTTGGATGGGCACTTTTATTTGGCGGTATTGTTCTTTCTCTTGTGTTTAAACCCTGGAAATATACAGTGCATTGGGATTTGGCAGTGCTCGTTTCTATGTTTTTTATTGTCGTAGGGGGATCTGTTGCGGCATATCTTTTCTATGCGAATTCAATCAAGCGTATTGGACCGACAAAAGCAAGTCTGTTTTCATGTATTGAACCAGTGACAGCTACGGTTCTTTCAGCAGTGTGGCTGAAAACTTCATTTATGTGGATTGATCTTTTTGGGTTCGCATTGATACTATCTACAATATTTATTTTGAGTAAGACTGGAGAATAAGATTATGAAAAGAGAATCATTTGGCTCACGTTTGGGATTTATCCTTGTGTCGGCAGGGTGCGCGATCGGTCTGGGAAATGTGTGGAAATTTCCCTATATTTGCGGTGCGTATGGCGGCGCCGCATTTATTTTAATATATTTATTGTTTCTTGTAATACTCGGAATTCCTGTCCTGGTCTGTGAATTTGCAGTGGGAAGAGGAAGCAGAAAAAGCGTGGCAAAAAGTTTTGATGTGCTGGCACCTGAAGGTACAACGTGGTCCCTTCTTAAATATATCGGAATGGCAGGATGTTATCTCCTTATGATGTTTTATA
>JBJEMB010000054.1:15833-22504 GCA_051879455.1 Lachnospiraceae bacterium | reverse complement strand
AATATATCTTTACATCTGAAAGCAGGCTTTATAATTCAATATCCAATTCAACCGGGCAGTGATCCGATCCAAGTATCTCTGTATGGATTTTTGCATCTATCAGTTTATCCTTCAGACATTGCGATACACAGAAATAATCAATGCGCCACCCGGCATTTTTTGCTCTTGCACTAAAGCGATAAGACCACCAGGAATATATGCCTTCCTGATCCGGATAAAAATAACGAAACGTATCAATAAATCCTGCTTCCAGAAGTTTTGAAAATTTTTCTCGTTCTTCATCTGTAAATCCTGCGTTTTTACGATTTGTTTTAGGATTTTTAAGATCAATTTCCTTATGTGCTACATTCAGGTCACCACAAAATACTACTGGCTTTTTCTCTTCCAGTTTTTTTAAATAGCGAAGAAAATCTTCTTCCCATTTCATACGATAAGGAAGTCTGACCAGTTCATTTTGTGAATTTGGTGTATACACTGTCACAAAATAAAATTCATCAAACTCAAGAGTGATCACTCTTCCCTCCTGATCATGTTCTTCAATCCCAATGCCATTTGTTACACTGATTGGCTTCTTTTTAGTAAAAATGGCTGTTCCTGAATATCCTTTTTTTACCGCATAATTCCAATACTGATGATATCCTGGAGTATCAAGCTCAAGTTGTCCCTCCTGCATTTTTGATTCCTGGATACAGAAAATATCTGCATCTGCTTCTTTAAAATAGTCAAGGAATCCCTTCTGCACACAGGCACGGATTCCATTAACGTTCCATGATATAAATTTCATCTTAATAATATACCTTTCTTAAAAACAATCCTCTCGCCGGAGCCAAAAAACCTGCAAGGCTTCTGTCTTCTGCTGCTATTACTACCGGAAGTTTTGAGGCATCCCTCTTTCCTGTTCCGATTTCAAGCAATGTTCCTGTAAGGATACGCACCATATGATATAAAAAACCAGTGCCATAATAAGTAATTCTTACCTTTTCACCGTTACTGACAATCTTAATATTCATAATCTTACGAATCGGATCTTTACAATCTTTGTCATCTGTAAAACTTGTAAAATTCTTAACCCCTGTCAAATACGGAACCGCAGCTCTCATTGCTTCAATATCCAGTTTTTCCGGATAATGATAGCAATATCTTCTAGAAAACACATCAGGTTTTTCCCGGCAATCGATATAATATTCATATTTTTTCCCCTTGGCACTTTTTCGGGCATGGAAACCATTTTTTTCAAGCTCAACCTTTACAACGCGAATATCTTCAGGAAGATAACGATTCAAAGCTTCTTTGAATTCCTGCAGATCATACAATTTTGAAAGTTTCACACTTGCAACCTGACCCCGGGCATGAACTCCTGCATCAGTCCTCCCTGATCCATCCACCTGAACACGATATCCAACAAGTTTCCCGATACTGTATTCCAATACAAATTGGATCGTATTATCCGTTGTTGCCTGACGCTGCCAACCCTGATATCTGCTTCCATCATAGGAAATTGTTAATTTGTATGTCCTCATTTTCTTAACATCACCCTATCTAAATCTAACTTTGTATTTTTCTTTTCTAAAATATTTTATTTTAGAATCTTTTTCAACTCATCCATAAATGTATTAACATCTTTAAATTCTCTATATACAGATGCAAAGCGTACGTAAGCAACCTCGTCCAGGTCTTTCAGCTCGTCCATTACCAGCTCGCCAATTACACTGCTTGGAATCTCTTTATCTTCCAAACTGAAAACTTTCGTTTCAATCGCATCTATTGTATTTTGAATCTCCTCAGCAGACACCGGTCTTTTATAACATGCTCGCAATACACCATTTTCAATCTTTCTGCGATTATACTGTTCACGGTTATTATCCTTTTTAATAACAATCAGCGGTATGGTCTCCACCTTCTCGTATGTGGTGAAACGCTTCCCACATGCATCACATGAACGGCGTCTGCGAATAGAATTTCCATCTTCTGCCGGTCTGGAGTCTATAACTCTTGTATCTGGATTACTACAATATGGACATTTCATCTTAACTTTATCCTTTCATTTATCAATGTGTCTGAATAATTAACAACAATATACCCGATGGTACACTAATAATAGTATATCTTCTGGCAAATAAGAAGTCAAATCGCAATTATGATTCCTCATGAATTTCTACCAATATAATGTCTGGACCTATTCTTTTAATACATTTAAAAGGAATAATATACTCTGCTCCGTCTCCAAAAAAACTACACCATTTTCCACCTTTTGGAACAATGATCGCCTCTATGCATCCACTGCATTCATCGATGATCAAATCTGTGATGTATCCAAGTTTTTTACAATCACAAGTATTGATCACTTCTTTTTCTTCCATCTCACAAAGTCTCATTTCTTTCCTTTCCGAAGATTTTCCTCCAGAATACTTATCACAGTCCAGAGAAAAAATCCGCATACACTGTCTTGATATAGTATATGCGGATTCTTATTTATTGTTATGATTCTTCAAGGTCAATTACGGAAACCGGACAGCCGTCTCTGGCTTCAATTGCTGCTTTTTCATATTCCGGCAACACATCTGCATACTCTTCTGCCACTCCATCCTCATTGAATCGAAAAACTTCCGGACACACTGCAACGCAGGCACCACAGGAAATACATCCTTCATTTACCCTTGCTTTCATAGAGGCTCCTCCTTGTAGATAATAATATCTTTTCCTCTATTCTGCCCCGTATCAGTAATAATATTCCCACAACCAATTGCTATTTGATCCATGTACCATTTTTGCCATTTAAAGCGTCTTTCAGACAATCAAATGATGTGATAAGAGCACTTCTTCCTTCGCGTTTTTCAATAAATTCAACAGATGCCCTGAACTTCGGAAGCATGTTATACTGTCCAAAATGTCCTTCTTCCATGTATCTTTTTGCTTCTTCTACGGAAATCTCTCCAAGAGATGCTTCTTCCGGACGTCCCAGATTAATCTTAACTTTTTCTACACTTGTAAGAATGATTATTTCGTCTGCGTTTACCTCTTCTGCCATCTTTCCAGCAGTCAGGTCTTTCTCTATAACCGCACTGGCCCCTTTCAGATGATTATCTTGCTGCAAAACCGGAATTCCACCACCACCACATGCAATAACCACCTGGTCTACATCCAAAAGAGCACGAATCGCATCAATCTCCACAATGCTGACCGGATTTGGTGCAGACACAATACGTCTGTAACCTTTTCCCGGCTCTTCCACTACATAGTTCCCTTTTTTTCGTTCTTCATTAGCCTCCTCTACATTCATATAACGTCCCAGAATCTTTGTAGGTGTATAGAAAGCTTCATCATATGGATCTACAATAACCTGTGTAAGGATTGTACTGACAGTTCTAAAAATTCCACGGTTTAAAAGTTCTTCTCTAATCGCATTCTGCAAATCGTATCCGATATATCCCTGACTCATAGCAGAACAGACAGACATCGGTGCAGCAGTATAATCCTCATGTGTTTTACCAAACTCATTCATTGCCGTATGAATCATTCCAACCTGAGGGGCGTTACTATGAGTAATCGCCACCTGATAACCATTTTCAACCAAATCTGCGATCACCTTCGATGTCTTTTTAACTGCCTCCATCTGTTCCGGTAATGTAGTTCCAAGTGCACGGTGTCCTAACGCGACTACAACTCTTTTTTTCATAAATCTATACCTCTTCTTTTTTATATTTCCCCAATAATTCTTCGTGTGCAAAATGAGTATATACAACGTCTCCGCCCTCACGCTTGCTCACTTAGCATAAAAATAGTATAGTATCTTTCCTCATAAAATGCAACAAAATAATCGGGGTAACAGGATTCGAACCTGCGACCTCACGGCCCCCAGCCGTGCGCTCTAACCAAACTGAGCCATACCCCGATAGAATTATTCTAGCGAATTACTCCAGATAATGCAAGAGTTATTTTTTTATGCCATTTGTATAGTATATAATAAAAATATGTATAAAAATTCTATTTATTCTTAAAGGGGTTTATGGTAATATATATTCATACAAGCTATATACATTTTCAAAGGACGGTTCACTATGAAAAATATTATTCATCACAAGACACTACGCGAACAAGTTGCTGATGCTATACGAAAGAAAATACTGCGACATGAACTGGAACCGCGTATGCGTATTACTGAATCCGAGCTTGCTACCGAGTTTGGCGTAAGTCATGGTCCCGTTCGTGAAGCTCTACGCCAGTTGGAGCAAGAGGGATTAGTAGAATACACTCGAAATGTAGGCTGTTCTGTAAGAGACATCTCCTTCTCGAATGTAATAGAAGCTCTACTTATCCGGGGTTCCTATGAGCTTACTGCTGCACGGGCATGCAAAGGCAATTTATCAGACAACGCATTAGCCGAAATGGTCGATGTACTGGAATCCATGAAAAATATGGATACTTCCGATTACACAGAATCCATTATCTGCGATAATGAATTTCATAAGATTCTTATTACTGAATCTCACATGCCTTATCTTGTAAATGCATGGAATGCATTGGATTTTGCTACTTTCTTTACTTTTTATGGCCAGGCTGAAAGCTGCACTTCTGTGGCAAAAAGGCAGTATGAAATCCATAAACAAATATATGATATATTTGTTTCCAGAGATTTCGATGCAATCTGCGATATCATTTGCAAACACTATAGAGGTTCCATCGACAATATGCTTAAAGATAGAAATATGACTGAGAGCGATTTTCCATTTTCTTTCGATATGATAAAACTGTAAAATAGTATGATTCAAAAAAGAGTACCGAGACTTTATCCCGGTACTCTTTTTTCTATTTAAATATTAAATTGCTCTTGTATACTTCTTAAGCCAATCTTTCTCTTCTTCGTTAAGATATGGTGTAAGAGTCTCATATACTTTTTTATGATAATCATTTAAAAGCTTCTTATCTTCTGCTGTCATAATATCCGGATTAATCGCATCCAGATCCATCGGGATCAATGTGATTGCGTCAAAATACATAAACTGTCCGTATTCATTCTTCTCACCCTTGCAGCAAAGAAGTTCATTTTCCAGACGGATTCCGTGAGAACCTTCTATATAAATTCCCGGCTCATCTGTAATTACCATACCTTCCTGAAGAACTTCTGTCTCACCTTTACGATATTTCCACCGGAAACCTGCAGGACCTTCATGAATGTTCAAAAGATATCCTACTCCATGACCTGTACCATGGTTGAAGTTCATATTTCTATCCCAAAACGGTTTTCTTGACAGTACATCAAGGACTAACCCTGTACATCCCTCTAAGAACTTTGCACTTCCAAGCTGAAGATTACTGATCGCAACGAGAGTGAAATCATCTTTCATCTGCTGAGTAACTTCTCCAAGTGCATATGTTCTAGTTACATCTGTAGATCCTTCCCAGAAGCCTGCTCCTGTATCTGTCAGGAAGAAGTTACCCTCTTTCAGTTCAACGTCTGTCTCTGGTGATGATGTGTAATGAACGATTGCTCCGTGTTCACCATAGGAAGCAATTGGCTCAAAACTCGGACGAATAAAGTTACCCATCTCAGCACGGAATTCATCCAGTTTATCTGTAGCACTCATCTCAGTAATTTTGATCTTGCCTACATTTTCTTTCAGCCATTTCATAAATCTTACATGTGCAACACTGTCTTTAATCTGTGCTTTACGAATATTTTCTACTTCTACCGGATTCTTGATTGCTTTCATAAGAATTGCCGGATTTCTCTCTTCTACTTTCTTCACATTCTCCGGGATATTATTATACAATGCATAATTCAGTTTTCCTGGATCGAGCATAAGTACAGTACTTTCATCCATCTTACGAATATCTTCATAAATATCGTTATATGGATGAAGATTTACATTATTCTCTGCCAGATCAGCTTTCATAGCATCATCCAATTTGCTCTCATCAATGTAAAGCTCCATGCTATCCATTTTAATAATTGCATAAGACAATAAGAGTGGGAAGAATTCAATATCGTCTCCACGGATATTTAATGTCCAGCATATATCATCAAGAGTGGTAAGTACATGTGCATTTGCCCCTGCTTTTACCATCTCTTGACGAGTTCTCTTTAATTTATCTGCAGCCGACTCACCTGCGTACTCAATGCCAAGTGAAAATGCAGGTGCTTTTGAAAGTTCTGGACGATCTGTCCAGATAAGGTCAATAAGGTCATCATGATAAGCTACCTTAGCACCTTTTTTCTCTGCAATAGATGCATACTCCTGTCCCTCTCCTACAGATACAACACGACCATCAAATCCAAGTGTATCTCCCGGTTTCAGAACATCTTCCAGATATGCTGTAAGTTCCGGTACCCCAGGTTCTCCCATCTTCATAAGTTCCACTGTTGTACCCTCAAGCTGCTGTGCTGCCTGAATAAAGTAACGTCCGTCTGTCCAAAGACGTGCTTCATCTTTTGTAATTACAGCTGTACCGGCTGAACCTGAGAATCCAGTGATATACTTTCTTGCTTTAAAATATTCCCCAACATATTCGCTCTGATGAAAGTCTGCGGTCGGAACGATATAAATATCGACTCCTTTCTCTTCCATCTTTGCTCGCAGGTTTGTTAATCTCTCAGGAATACTCATTATCTTGCACCTCCTAAAATTAATTGTTTAATGGGTCTTTCCCTCAATAATATTAGGATTGACAGG
>JBJEMB010000054.1:0-15733 GCA_051879455.1 Lachnospiraceae bacterium | reverse complement strand
TCCTAAAATTAATTGTTTAATGGGTCTTTCCCTCAATAATATTAGGATTGACAGGCACTCTTTATGTATCCCCGCAATCCTAATACTATTTTACATGATTATCCTCAAATAATCTACTCTATTCTTATGCTTTTTCCTGATCCTTATTCTCTACCAGTGATGATAATGGCTTATCAAGAACAACAAGAAGTACAACCGCAACTGCTGCAACTGCTGCAACGATAATACATCCAGTTGTAAACTTCAATGAACCACCAAACAGTCCGTTGTACAGATATCCATAGCCTTTTGCTGCAAAGAAGATTGCAAGTCCCCATACAGACTGCATTGTTGAATAAACACGGCTTGGTGCATATTTTGCAATAAATGAGTTACCAAGTGGAGAGAAGAACATCTCGCCTAAAGTAATGAGCAGTGCAAAGATCAGAAGCCACAGACAGCTGATCTGTCCGTCTCCTCGCATAACGTCAAGAAGTGCGAAGAACAGATAACCAACACCAAGAGTACCGATACCTAATGCACATTTCTTATAGATACTGATGTCTCCCTTTGGTCTGTTTTCCAGATAGCTCCAAAGTTTTGGTGTTACAAACATACCAACCAGTACACAGAATAATGCATTTGCTGCATCGAACCATGTAAGTGGTACATTATAGCCTGCAACAACCCAGTTAGCATTCTCGCCCCAGTGATAATATACCGGCAGGTATGCAAGATACCAGAAAATCCAGAAAATAATAGCAAATGCAGATATAAGAATAATCGCTGCAATTCTCTTCTTTTCCATTCCAGTATATGGAACTTTCTTTGCTTCTTTATTTTTAGCTTTTACTTCTGCTTCATGAGCAAGCTCTTCAGCTGTCTGCTCTTTCTTAAATGGCTTCTTACCAGCCTCTCCCATGAAACGAGATCCAACTGCAAACCAGATTGCTCCTAAGAACATCAGGACAGCGGCAACCTTAAAACATGGTCTAAATCCAAGAACTTCTCCATTAGCAAATACATCCTGATACAGGATACCTACAACAAATGGGCCGGCAAATGCACCAATGTTAACCAGACCATAACGAATAGAATATGCTTCATTCAACTGATCTCTTGGAACAATACGTCCAATCAACGGACCAGTCTTATAAAATGCAAGTCCAAGGCTGATACACCAGATCATTGCATACATCATTGTACTGTCTGTTGCCAGAGATCCAAGCCAGTAGCCAATTCCACAAAGCACCATACCAAATGGTGTCGTATATCTGGCACCGATCAAACGGTCGCAGACGATTGCACAGATGATAGGAAGACCATAAGAAAATGCAGTCAGGTTAGACTGCATATTAGCAGCCACACCATCTGAAAGGCCAAGACCACCTTGTGCTACACCTGTTGCTACGAATACAAGAAGGATTGAACGTCCAAGATAATAAGAGAAACGTTCAAAGATTTCTGTCGTAGAACATGCCCAGAAGCCCTTTGGAAGCTTCGTTTTTGTTTGAGTACTCATTTACTCTTCCTCCTTTATTATATTATGTTACAAAAATTATGCCTTTATTATATATAAATTATATATAATTTACAATAGATAATTTAAAATTTATTTTTGTATCTTTTCATTGCATTGTTCACTTGAATTCTTTAAAAGTATTTCCCCTGGTTTCATCTAAAAATGTTGACTTTACCTATTTTTCTTTTTGATTCTTCTGTTCTGTGCTAAAATAAGAACAAGATATTCTAATTCATACGAAAGGAGTTTCTATCATTATGATGAAAGTAATTGTTATGGGACCACGTGGCAAGATGGGCAAATTAATCACTCAAGTCGCAGCAAATCGTGATGACATGCAGCTTGTTGCCGGTGTAGGTCCGAAAGGACGGGATTATATCGGAAATGACCTTGGAACAGTAGCTATGGTCGGAAGAAATTTGGATGTTCCGGTTGTAGATGATCTTGAAAGTGTCATAGACCAATGTGATGTTATCATCGATTTTTCTACAAAAGAAATGGCTATGAACGTGTTAGATCTTGCAATTTCACACAAAAAAGCACTTGTATGCGGAACCACCGGTTTCAGCGAAGAGGAAATGCAAAGATTTAAAGCTGCTTCTGCGAAGATTCCTATGTTATATGCTGCCAATACTTCCAAGTTGGTTAATATTATGAATAAACTATTAGAACTGGTGACCCAAACTGCAGGAAATGACCTTGATATTGAGATTCTTGAAATGCATGATCAGTGGAAAAAAGATGCTCCGAGCGGAACTTCAAAAGAAATGGGTGAAGTCATGGCTCATGCAATGGGAAAAGAATTATCAGACATCGCTGTTTACGGACGTGAAGGCGCTTCTCCTCGTGTACCGGGAACCATTGGTTACCACTCACTCCGCGCGGGCAATATCCCAAGCAGCCATACCGTTTTCTTCGGTGGTATGGGTGAGCGTTTGGAAATCACTCACCATTCCTACAACTGGGAATGCTTTGCAAGAGGAGCCTGTGATTGTGCTGCTTATCTGGAAGGAAAAGGTCCCGGTTTCTATACAATTAAAGATGTATTAAATCTTTCATAAATACAATCAACATTGTAAAACATGCGTAATTTTTTATTTGAAATTACGCATATTTTATGGAATAGACTTGAAATATATTTCTTATGGCAGTATAATTGTATTAATTTAATAGTACAGTTATTATTAAAAGGAGGTTTTCCATGATTTTAGTAAATACAGATTATATTACAGGGAAAAATTTTGAAATGATCGGACTTGTGAGAGGAACAATGATTCAGTCCGTACATATCGGCAAAGATATTATGAACAGCTTTAAGACACTGGTAGGCGGAGAACTCACTTCCTATACAGAGATGATGAACGAAGCCCGCGCCATTGCCACCAAGCGCATGGCGGATGATGCACAGGCAATGGGAGCTGATGCGGTCATCAATATCCGTTATTCATCCAGTACCGTTATGCAGGGAGCCGCAGAAATAATGGCTTACGGTACTGCAGTAAAATTTATTTAAGTCAAAAATGGGACGTAGATTCTTTTTTGTCTACGTCCCCAAAACATAATATCTCTAATTAATCAATATCGAACGCTTTCTCATCAATTCTCATTCTTTCCAACCGTCCAATCCTTTCATCCAGTTTATGTTCGGTCAAATAGTAATACACACTCTTCGGAACAAGATGCGCCCATTCTTGATTTGTTGCGATACAGCTTCGCACCCATGAAGCTGTTACACCTTTCTCTTCTGGTGCCCTCTTCCATAAAACTTCTATATTGAGTCCAAGGTCTTTCAATGTCTTATATTTTTCCTCATCCCACTCATCATACATTCCCATGTAATACACCGCATCTCTTGGCACATACTGCAAGAGATATTCCGGATAGTTAATCGGAAACGGAACAATATCATACTCTGATTCCGGCACATTAAATTCTTTCATCGCCCCCCGGATCATTTCATAGCGTTCATAATATGTCAATGGATTCGATGATCTCTCACAGCGATTTATATCATGAACAGAATCCTTCGTATGCATGCTGTCCGGATTAGTAAGTCCAATAAACAATTTTCTACATCGCATCTTCGCCGCAAGTATATATTCCATATGCTTCAAATGCATAACCTGAAATCTGCCATGTACTACTCCTATTTCTACCATATAAATCTCCCCTTTATGATAAAACTATCTTTTCTATTTTGCCACTTATAAAATATTATTACATTATACAAGCAATAGTATTTTATAATAACACACATGCCATTACTTGTATATGATATCTTTATTTTAACATATTTGTAACGAAACGCAATCTCAAGAGTCAAATTAAAAAGGAGGCTTGCCATACTGAACCTTTCTGATTGGCAGCCTCCTTATCTGTTACTGAAGCATATAAAGAATTTCCTGTTTGGATCTTGCCCCAACTTCTCGTTTTACAGCCTGTCCATCTTTGAAAACCATCAATGTCGGAATTGACATGACTCTGTATTCTCTGGCAAGCTCAGGCTGAGCATCCACATCAACTTTACAAATCTTTGCATCCGTAACCTCTCCTGCAATCTCCTCGATTACCGGTCCCACCATCTGACACGGTCCGCACCATGTTGCCCAGAAATCTACCAGAACAGGTACTTTAGATTCTAACACTTCTTCTTTAAAATTTTCTTTTGTTAAATGTAATACTGCCATATATTTTTACCTCTCTTAAGATTTTTATATTACTGCCGGTCAAAATCCGGCAGCTTTTCCACTACATCTACTATTATAACCTATTTTTGCATAAAGTCTGTAACAATGTTACATTTTCTATTAACAAAGATGAGCTTATATGTTTTTCAGATATTCTCCCACCATACGAAACTCATCTTCGTAAATACAGTTATCAATCTCTCCGCAATGTATTTTTCTTCTGCATTCCTCATAATCCATCCATATTACTTCTTCTACTTCTGATTCCTGCAATGTCATATCACTGATTTCCACCGGTTCAGTATATAAAAATACAGAACTGTATTCTCTATCATGAAAAGGTTTTCCATGGAATATCGCTTCAAATTCACCATAATGGATCCCTACGTATTTTAACTGAGATTCTCTCGCCTTGATTCCAAGTTCTTCTTCCAGTTCCCGGACCGCTGACGGAAGCACCTCATCTCCGGCATCAACGTGCCCTGCTGAAGAAATATCATAGCTTCCGGGATTAGAATCTTTACAGGCGCTCCTTTTTTGTAAAAGGACATCATAATCACTTAATTTCCCTTCCTTCACATTTTTTCTGACAATCCACGTATGCACGGTAGCATGAAGGCTTCCTTCTCTGTGAGCCACACCTCGCTCCCTGACTATTCCGCTTTTTGTTCCATCTTCATTCAATATATCAAACAATTCCATCGGGTTTCCATTTAACGATGCTTCCACCAGTTTATCTTTCCCATCATATACAAGCTTCAGTGAAAAAAAATCTTCAGTCTCATCTAATAAGCGGAAGAAAATCTTATCTCCTTCCCAGATATTAAGCTTCCATACTTTTTCAATGTCCACCCATTCAAGTTCTCCTTCATCGCATGCTATCGATTCTCCCTCGAATCCATCAGCAGTAAACAATGACATATATTCTGTCACACCATTTCCCGATACAAATGTCACGATCCCACGATACCGGTAAGATGTAAGCGTATATCCTGTTTCTTCTTTTACTTCACGAAGCAGACATTCTTCCGGACTTTCATCTTTCTCAAAGTGTCCACCCACTCCGATCCATTTATCTTTATTTACATCATTTTTCTTCACAGTACGATGCAGCATCAGATATTTTCCTTCTTTTTTTATATAGCAAAGGGTACTTAATCCTGGCATAATCCTTCCTCCTTCGATCATTTTATGTTATGATGGTAATCCAACATACAGTTTATCATACAGAAATAGCAGGAGAATTGCAATGAATCGAACCATTAATTATGAAATTACAGAAGAATATTCGGGTCTCAGGATAGAACAATTTTTAAAAAAACACGGCTATTCTTCCCAAAACATTGCGGAAATCAAAAGGATGCCAAAAAGCATCCTTGTAAATAATGTGCATTATTATATGAGAGATACACTGCGCACGGGCGATCACCTTAGTGTATGCATCTGCGAGACCAAATGCTCTGAAAAGATCCCACCGGCAGAAATCCCTCTGAATATTATATATGAAGATGAAGATATCATTGTCATCAATAAACCTGCCGGTATGCCAATCCATCCATCTATGAATAATTACACAAATTCTCTGGCAAATGGACTTGCCTGGTATTATGCCAGACAGAATAAACCTTTCATTTTTCGCTGCTGTAACCGGCTTGACCGCGATACATCTGGTCTCACTGTCGTTGCAAAACACCTCGTCAGTGGTAACATACTATCCTCCATGGTCTACCGCCGCGAAATCCACAGAGAATACCTTGCGATTGTAAAAGGGAGTGTAACCCCGCCTTCCGGCACAATAGACGCTCCCCTTTCCCGAAAACCTGGCACAATTATTGAACGTGATGTTGATTTTGAACATGGGGAACATGCCGTAACTCATTATAATGTTGTGTTCGAAAAAAATGGGCACAGCCTCGTTTCATTATGCCTTGAAACAGGTCGTACCCATCAGATCCGTATTCATATGAAATATCTTGGCTACCCCCTCATCGGAGATTATCTATATAATCCCGATATGGAACATATCACAAGACAGGCTCTGCATTCTCATAAACTGTCTTTTTCACACCCAATCACTGGTAAAGCCATGGAATTTACAGCCCCATTACCGGAAGATATGAAAGCTGTACTACAGATTTGAATAACCCATCAGACTTTCATCCACTGCTCTTGCCGCTTCTCTTCCTTCCCGGATTGCCCATACAACCAGAGACTGTCCCCGGTGCATATCACCTGCCGTAAACACCCGGTCTGCACTGGTCTGATATTCTCCTTCTTTTGTTGCAACATTGGTTCGTTCATTGACTTCTACGCCAAATGCTTTTGTCACATAACTTTCACTCCCGAGAAATCCTGCTGCGACCAATACAAGATCGGCCTTTACTGTATATTCACTTCCTGCTATTTCAGTCATCACCATACGGCCTGTCTTTTCATCCTTTTTTGGCTCCAACTTTACAAGAACAGCTTTGCACACTTCACCGTCTTTATTTTTAATAAATTCCTTTACTGTTGTCTGGTAAATTCGTGGATCTTTTCCAAAAACAGCCGCTGCCTCTTCCTGTCCGTAATCCGTCTTGCAGACACGAGGCCACTCTGGCCATGGATTCATCGGCGCGCGCTCATCCGGTGCTTTTGCCATCATCTCAATCTGGAGGATACTTGCAGCTCCATGTCGCATGGAAGTACCCACACAGTCATTTCCCGTATCGCCTCCCCCGATGACAATTACATTCTTTCCTTTCGCAGAAATATACGTTCCTTCTTTCGGCTGTCCCGCCTTTTCCTCCCCTTCAGAGACATTATTCCAGAGTGCTTTTGTTGTAGATTTCAGGAAATCCACTGCAAAATAAATTCCTTTTGCATCTCGCCCTTTTACTTTAATATCTCTTGGATTTGGCGCACCACAGGCAAGAATAACCCGGTCAAACTCCTTTAAAAGCGTTGACGCCTTTTTATCCTTCCCAACATTGCAGTCTGTCACAAATGTGATACCTTCTTCTTCAAGAATCCTGACTTTTCTGTCAATCACCTGTTTTTCAAGCTTCATATTCGGAATTCCATATCTTAAAAGTCCTCCCGGCTTATCTTCTCTTTCAAATACTGTCACCTGATGACCTCTCCGGTTTAAAAGATCCGCCGCCGCGAGTCCACTTGGACCGCTTCCTACGATTGCCACTTTCTTCCCAGTTCTTACTTTCGGAGGTTTGGCCTTGGCATATCCTTCTTTATAAGCATTTTCAATAATTGCATATTCATTTGCCTTTGTAGATACTGCTTCGCCGTTGAGATTACAGGTACAGGCTGCCTCACAGAGTGCGGGACATACTCTGGATGTAAATTCAGGAAAATTATTTGTTTTTTTCAGTCGGTGATATGCTTCTTTCAGATTACCGCGATATAAAAGATCATTCCACTCTGGTACAAGGTTATGGAGTGGGCATCCACTTACCATCCCCATGATCATCTGCCCGGATTGGCAGAACGGAACTCCGCAGGCCATACATCTTGCTGCCTGCTGTCTTTGTTCCTCTTCATGCAAAGGCTTATGAAACTCCAAATAATGCCTGATTCGATCTTTTGGGGCCTCTGCCGGTTTATTCTGTCTATCATACTCTAAAAATCCTGTCGCTTTTCCCACTCTTATGACCTCCTATCTTCCACCTTTGCTGGCATAAAATGCCTCAATTTTTGCTTCTTCGCTTCCCATACCCATTTCTTCCATCTGAAGAATCGCTGTCATCATCCGCTCGTAATCGATTGGAATGATTTTTTTGAATTTTGGCAGATATTCTGTAAAATGCTCAAGAATTAACTTACCAACTTCTGAATCAGTAGAAGCCACATGCTCTTTAATCATCTCCTTGAGTTCATTTACATCTGTCTTAGAGGTCACGTATTCTATATTTACCAGTTGCTTATTCACTTTCATATATAAATCATTATCCATATCCAGAACATAAGCAATTCCGCCACTCATTCCTGCCGCAAAGTTCTTACCTGTTTTTCCCAGTACTGCCACTCGACCTCCGGTCATATATTCACACCCATGATCGCCAACACCTTCTACAACAGCCATTGCGCCTGAATTTCTAACTGCAAAACGCTCTCCTGCAACTCCATTAATAAAAGCTTTTCCACTGGTTGCTCCATAAAGAGCTACGTTTCCAATGATAATATTTTCATCATGTTTGTACTTGACATTCTCAGGTGGATATACAATCAGTTTTCCTCCGGACAGACCCTTTCCAAAGTAGTCATTACTGTCCCCGATAAGCTCTAAAGTCAATCCTGCCGGAATAAACGCACCAAAAGACTGTCCGCCGGCGCCATTACACTTTACAACATAAGAATCTTCTTCAAGTCCTTCCGGGTATCTTCTCGTGATCTCTGAACCGAAAATAGTTCCAAAGGTCCGGTTTGTATTGCTTACCTCTATCTCTATACTTTGTTTTTGCTTCTTCTGAAGTGCAGGAAGCAAACGTGGTATCAACACTTTCTCATCCAATGTCTTTTCCAGTTCAAAATCATATATTTTCTTTGGATTGAAAATGACTTTCTTTTTACTTCCCTCATACGGATTGTATAGAATCTGCTGAAGATCCAGCATAGATGCTCTGTCAGAATCCGGAACTTCTTTTACTCTTAACAATTCTGTTCTTCCTACCAGTTCATCTACCGTACGCACTCCTAGTCTTGCCATATACTCTCTCAAGTTTTCTGCAATGAACCTCATAAAATTGACAACATACTCCGGCTTTCCGGTAAAGCGCTTTCGAAGCTCCGGATTCTGAGTTGCAACACCAACAGGGCAGGTATCAAGATTGCATACACGCATCATAACACATCCCAGCGTTACGAGCGGAGCTGTAGCAAAGCCAAATTCTTCTGCACCTAAAATTGCTGCAATCGCTACATCTCGTCCGCTCATAAGCTTTCCATCTGTCTCAATGCGTACTCTTTCTCTCAGACCATTCTGGAGTAATGTCTGATGCGTCTCAGCAAGCCCCAGTTCCCATGGAAGTCCTGCATTATGAATGGAGCTTTTTGGTGCTGCCCCAGTACCGCCATCATATCCGGAAATAAGTATAACACCTGCACCTGCTTTGGCTACACCTGCCGCGACAGTTCCAACACCTGCTTCTGACACCAGTTTTACAGAGATTCTGGCATCTTTATTCGCATTTTTACAGTCATAGATTAACTGCGCCAAATCTTCGATAGAATAAATGTCATGATGAGGCGGTGGTGAGATCAGACTGACTCCAGGAGTAGAATGTCTTGTCTTTGCAATCCACGGATAAACTTTTCCGCCTGGCAAATGTCCACCCTCACCCGGTTTTGCTCCCTGCGCCATCTTAATCTGAATTTCTTTTGCACTGACCAGGTATCTTGAAGTTACACCAAAACGTCCGGATGCCACCTGCTTAATTGCAGAACAGCGGTCTGTATCCAGTCTTTCAATTTCTTCTCCACCTTCACCACTATTCGATTTTCCATGTAACTGATTCATGGCAATCGCCAGGGCTTCATGCGCTTCTTTCGAAATTGAGCCATAGGACATTGCACCTGTTTTAAATCTCGTTACAATACTATCTACGCTTTCTACCTCATTGATTGGAATTCCTTCTTTTGGATAATTAAATTCAAGCTGACCTCGAAGATTAATTTTTGCTCCTTCTTCATTAACCATTTCTGTATATTTTTTAAACAGCTCATAGTCTCCCCGTCTGGTAGACTGCTGCAGCATATGTATTGTACACGGATTATAAAGATGCTCTTCCCCACCACTCTTTGCCTTATGCTGTCCGACACTCTCAAGGGTCAAGTCAACCTCAAGTCCCAGCGGGTCAAATGCCTGTGAATGGCGTGACTTATAATCGTCTGCGATTTCTTCAATCCCGATACCTCCGATACGGCTCACCGTATTTGTAAAATAATGATCAATGAATTCTTTCTTAAGTCCCAGTGCCTCAAAAATCTTCGCTCCCTGATAAGATTGGATTGTAGAAATCCCCATTTTTGATGCAATTTTTACGATTCCGTGTAAAATCGCATCGTTATAATCATTTACCGCTGCATAGTAATCTTTTTCAAGCATATTCGTATCAATCAGCTGTTTTACCGTTTCATGTGCAAGGTATGGATTAATCGCACAGGCACCATATCCAAGAAGCGTTGCAAAATGGTGGACTTCTCTTGGTTCCCCACTTTCCAGGATTACTGCCACAGAAGTACGTTTTTTCGTCTGAACCAAATGCTGCTGAAGTCCTGATACGGCAAGCAGTGACGGAATCGGCATATGGTACTCATCCACCCCGCGGTCAGACAGAATCAGAATGTTTGCTCCTTCTCTGATTGCACGGTCCGTCTCAATATACAGATAATCCATCGCCTTCTCAAGACTGGAATTTTTATAATAAGTAATCGGAATTCTGGCAACCTTAAATCCCTTTTCATTCATATTCTGAATCTTTAACAGATCCGTATTTGTAAGAATCGGGTTATGCACCTTCAAAACCTTACAGTTCTCTGCTTTTTCTTCCAGAAGATTTCCATCTTTTCCAATATAGACACAGGTTGAAGTTACGATTTCTTCACGGATAGCATCTATCGGAGGATTGGTTACCTGCGCAAACAGCTGTTTAAAATAAGAAAACAGATTCTGGTGTTGCTTAGAGAGAACAGCAATCGGCGCATCGATACCCATAGCTGCAGTTCCTTCGGAACCGTTCTTTGCCATATTCAAGATGGAACTTTTCACTTCTTCATAAGAATATCCAAATGCCTTCTGAAGCCTCTGACATTCCTCCTCTGTATATGACGGCACCTTCTCATTCGGTATTTTCAGATCCTTTAACTCTACCAGATTACTATCCAGCCATTCTCCATATGGCTGACGGCTTGCATACATCTCTTTCAGCTCATCATCATCAATGACTTTTCCACGAATGGTATCTACAAGGAGCATTTTCCCCGGATGGAGACGCTCTTTTACCACAATCTTTTCCGGAGCGATATTAAGAACTCCCACCTCAGAAGAAAGAATCAGTGTATCATCATCTGTAATATAATACCGTGATGGGCGCAGACCATTTCTATCAAGGATTGCTCCCATACAATCACCATCTGAAAACAGAATTGATGCCGGTCCATCCCACGGCTCCATCATTGTTGCATAATACTGATAGAAGTCTTTTTTCTTCTGAGACAGATTCCGGTTATTTGCCCACGGCTCGGGAATTGCAATCATAACAGCAAGCGGAAGTTCCATTCCACTCATAACCATAAATTCGATTGCATTATCGAGCATTGCAGAATCAGAACCCGAAATATTGATAGCAGGAAGGACTTTATGGAGTTCCCCTTTTAAGTATTCGGATTCCATATTTTCTTCTCTGGCACGCATCTTATCTGCATTCCCCCGGATCGTATTAATCTCACCATTATGTACTATAAAACGATTCGGATGAGCCCTCTCCCAACTCGGATTCGTATTCGTACTGAATCTGGAATGTACAAGGGCAATCGCAGATTCATAATCTGAATCCTGTAAGTCTTCAAAGAAAGAACGAAGCTGTCCTACAAGAAACATACCTTTATAAGCAATTGTTCTGCTTGACAATGATGCCACATAAGTATCATCACTGCTCTGCTCGAAAATCCGGCGCACCACATATAGTCTCCTGTCAAAATCAATTCCCTGTTCTACATTCTCCGGACGTTCAATAAAGCCTTGCATGATACATGGCATGCATTCTCTGGCCCTGCTTCCAAGCACTTCCGCTTTTACCGGCACTTCTCGCCATCCTAGGAATCTCATCCCTTCTTTTTCAACAATGACTTTAAAAATATTCTTTGCCTGGTTTCTTTTTAATTCATCCTGTGGAAAAAAGAACATTCCCACTCCATAATCTCTTTCAGAATTTAAAAAGATGCCGAGAGGTTGACAGACTTTGGAAAAGAATCTGTGAGAAATCTGTAATAAGATTCCAACTCCATCTCCTGTCTTACCTTCGGCATCCTTGCCAGCTCTATGTTCCAGATTTTCTACAATCTTCAGTGCATTCTCTACTGTATCATGACTTTTTTGTCCCTTGATATTAATGATTGCACCAATACCACAGTTATCATGCTCAAACTGCTCCCGATATAAGCCCTGAGGCTGTTGATTAACTTCTGCTTTCAAACAACCAGTCCCTTCTTCGTTTTATTTTTCCTAATATATAACATTTTTTCAAAATTGTAAAGGAAAATTTGACAAGAAATAAACAATCAGGGTTAAAAATACATAATACTTTTTTTACTTAAAAAAATTCACATGATATCTTTCTTCTTCTCCAAATCAAATCCTACTTCCGCATTACTATATGCCATTGCGTAAAACATTTCCTGAGAATTTAACTTCGCCTCACTGAGTTTCCGGTCAACAGAGATTCCCTTTGATGTCAGACATTTCCCCTTTTCATCATCATTCATCATAGTTTCAAACATCCAGTCAAGACGCTCTTTCAGTTTTTCATCAAGAACCGGTGCCGCTACTTCTACACGACGAACTGTATTTCGTGTCATAAAATCAGCTGATGCAATGTATAGTTTTTCTCTTTCTTTTTTACCAAATCGGTAAATTCTGGAATGCTCCAGAAAACGTCCAACAATGCTCACTACTTTCACATTCTCTGTATAACCTTCCACTTCCGGAATCAGACAGCAGATTCCCCTGACAATCATTTCTATTTTTACCCCCGCCTGAGACGCCTCGATTAATTTATTAATGATTACCTTGTCAGTCAGTGAATTAATCTTAATTCCAATATAGCCTTCTTCCCCTTGTTTCGCGTGAAGGATTTCTTCATCAATCATATCCACCACTTTATTCTGCAAACATTTCGGAGCAACCAAAAGAAGATTTGTCTCTTCTACTGTTTCACCTCTTAAAAGTGCTGCAAAAACATCTGCTGCTTCCTTTCCAATCTCCTGGTTTGCCGTTAATAATGACAGGTCTGTATACATAGCAGATGTTTTTTCATTATAGTTTCCGGTTCCAATCTGCGTAATATAAGACACACCGTCTTCTGTTTTTCTGGAAATCAAACAGAGCTTAGAATGTACTTTATACCCATTCAGTCCATAAATCACTCTGCAGCCTGCCTCTTCCAGTTTCCTGGAGTACTCAATATTGCTTTCTTCGTCAAACCGTGCTCGAAGTTCCACCAGTACAACAACTTCTTTTCCGTTTTCAGCCGCTTCAACCAACGCATCTACAATCTGACTCTTATCTGCAAGGCGATACAATGTCATCTTTATAGACACAACAGTGTCATCTTTTGCCGCTTCATAGAGAAGGTTGATGAATGACTTAATATTTTCAAATGGATAAGACAACAACACATCCTTTTTCATAATCTGAGGAATCAAATGATTCTTTTCATCCAATTCAGGTGTCATTCTGGGAGTCCGCCTCTGATAAAAAAGATTCTCCTGATTTGTTTTTTTCAGATAACTTTGAATAGCAAATACAAAAGACATATCTAAGGGAACTCTGGACAAAAATACATGGTCTTTTTCTACCTGTATGCTCTTACATAAGGAACTTATCATTTTTTTATTCAGTTTTCTGGATAATTCCATTCGTACCGGATTCATTCTTTTTCTCTGTTTGATCAGATTTTCCATCGCCTCTCTGTAATCCAGATCTTCATCATAAATAGTCTCTGTATCTATATCTGCATTTCTTGTAACACGAAGCAGCGATTTCTCTTTTACCGCATAATTTTTAAACATTTTAGGAAAGAAATGAAGAATCAACTCTTCTGAAAGCATAAAAGTTCCTCTTCTGGTCGGAATGTCAATCAAACGTTTAAAAACGTTATTGCTGCATGGAATAATAGCAATTTTTGTCTTTCCCCCTTTTGTCTCCAAAAGCGCTGCCGCATAAATATCTTTATTTTTCAAAAATGGAAAAGGCTGCTGTTTGCTTACAATATTCGCTGATAAATATGGTGCAATCTCCTGATCAAAATATGTTTCCAGAAGTTTTCCCTCTTCCGCTGACAACTTATTAAAATTAATCAAACGTATCCCTTTTGGTTCCAGTTCTCCCATAAGCTGTTCATATATCACAGCTTTCTTCAGATCTAATTCTTTTGTAGCTTTCAAGATTGCTTTCACCTGTTCTTCACTGGTCATGTTGGTCTTATTTTCCCGCACCACTTCCGAAGACTCCATCTGATCCATGAGAGTGCCGACCCTCACTCTGTAAAATTCATCCAGATTCGACTGATAAATAGCTGCAAATGTCAAACGTTCCGCCAGCGGTACTCTTGGATTTCCTGCCTCATTTAATACTCTTTCATTAAATTTGAGCCATGACAGTTCTCTATTCATCATATATGGTATTTCAGTTGTTTTTTTTGACTTTTTGTCTTCTTTTTTCATCTGTAAGGTTCCTTTCCCCAAAAAGCATTGTGCCTTTTTTATAGAAGAGTATAAGTCGTTTGTGTCAAATCCAGGGAATACTTGCGTTAAATTTATGTAAGATTTCAAAACTATATTGGTATACTATCCCTCACACAAAGCGCTCCATACCCCACCTGTGGATTTGGATACACATCAAACCCCGGCAGTTTTCTTGCTCCTCTCCTTAAATACGCTTTCACCTTTTCCCCGTAAAGGTATGGATCATTTCCTTTTATAATTCCCCACTCCATCAGTAGTGCAGCACTTCCTGTAACAAAAGGTGTTGCAAACGATGTCCCGCTGACTGTCACATAGCCTCCTCCTACTGCAGTTGTCCGCACATTTACTCCGGGAGCAGACAGATCCGGCTTTGCGGTACCCGTTGATTCCATGGCAAGAGGGCCTCTTCCGGAGAAATCAGCATAAGCAAAAGTCAGAGCATCATATGCCCCCACAGTAATCACTCTTCCGGCAGTAGACGGGATTGTCAACGTCGTACTTTTGGTAGGAAATAAAAACCCTGTTCCACGGTTTAATATGCCTTCAGTCGGAAGCCACATTTCATATGCTCCGGACACAATTCTTCGCGGAGTCAGAATGATCTTCCAGACTCCCGGATTTACATAACTTTCCCGTGGAATCAGATCAATATAAATCTCCTGCTTTGTACTGTAGGGACTCGGTTCTCCGTAATACAAAAGTATCTCCGTTTGTCCTGCCGTATACCTCTGTGCCCCCAGAATCTGCTGAATCGGTCCCACTGTGATTCCGGACGGAGAAACAAGCGAAACATCTACGGTATCTACATATTCTTTCCATATTTGAATTCCAAAGGAAGGCTGGCTGTTCTGAACTGCCAGCTCTATGATTTCTTCCTGTGCTTCTGTAAGCTGCCCAGATGTGTGTCCGGCGCTGGAAGCCTCATTTCCCGCACCAATACAGATGCTGCTCTTCCAGATATTTGAAATATCATCGATAAACCGTTCTAAAAGAGAAGACCCATCATGTGAGCCATATGTATTCCCAAAACTAATATTGATCGCTACCGGCTTCTGATACTCCAGTGCCTTGCGGACGACATAATCAA
>JBJEMB010000053.1:0-3890 GCA_051879455.1 Lachnospiraceae bacterium | reverse complement strand
TATAATGTAAATATATCATTCTATTCAAATGACTGTTCTGTACGATTGATAATCTCATCCTGGAGTGGTTTATCCAGATTGCGGAAGAAATCACTGTATCCGGCTACACGCACAATCAAATCTTTGTAATCATCCGGATGGTTCTGTGCATCAATAAGTGTCTGCTTATCAATAACATTGAACTGAATGTGATGTCCATCCATAGCAAAATAGGAACGGATCAGACTAGCCATATTGTCAAGGCCTTCCTCACCTGCAACAACGTTTGGTGTAAACTTCTGGTTAAGAAGAGTTCCGGCAGTTGCAAGATGATCCATCTTCGCACAGGATTTGATAACTGCTGTTGGGCCATTTCTATCTGCAGATTTCTCCGGGGAAATACCTTCAGATACCGGTTTGTGTGCTTTTCTTCCATTCGGTGTTGCAAGAATAACATCGCCAAAGTATACATGACAGGTTGTAGGAAGCATATCTACACCGTATTTTCCGCCTTTCATATTCGGGCGTCCTGTAATTGTGCTTCTGTAAAGCTCAAATACTTCCTGCATGATATCATCAGCATAATCATCATCATTACCATACTTCGGAGTTTTATCCTGAACCATATGATAGATTGCATCATAGCCTTCAAAGTCATGCTCCATAGCCTCAATCAGCTCTTCCATCGTAAAGTTATGGTTGTCATATACATTGTATTTTACAGCAGCAAGACAGTCTGTGATTGTACCGATACCAACTCCCTGAATATACTGTGTATTATATCTTGCACCACCAGCGTTGTAGTCCTTAGCATTAGAGATACAATCGTTTGTTACTACAGAAAGACATGGTGCCGGCATCTCCTGTGCATAAAGTTGTTCAATTACATTGTTACCGCGAATCTTGATATCAACAAAGTGCTCAAGCTGTTTCTTGAATGCAGCCCACAATTCATCATAAGTTTTAAAGTCTTTTGCATATCCAAGCTTAAGACCAAGCTGTTTTCCCGAATACTCGTCATATCCATTGAACAGTGTAAGCTGGAATATCTTCGGGATATTCAGATATCCTGTAAGGATATAAGCTTCACTTCCCCATGCTCCAGTCTCTACACATCCGGAAGAACCGCCACGTCTTGCATCTTCGAGTTTTTTACCTGCATTAATAAGCTCCATAATCTGAGCCTCTGTATTATAGAATGCAGGCTGTCCCCATCCTTTTCTGGAGATCTCACATGCTCTCTTTAAGAACTTAGCCGGTGTTTTCTTACTGATCGTTACATTGGAGTTTGGCTGAACAAGCTTCATCTCATCCATACAATCCAGGATCAGGTAACTTACATTGTTAACGCCATTACGTCCATCCGGTGTTACTCCACCTGTATTAATATTTGCAAAGTCTGTGTAAGTAGCACTTTCTTTTAATGTGATACCAACTTTAACCGGAGCTGGCTGATTGTAGAATTTTACCCAGAGACACTCAAGAAGTTCAAGCGCTCTCTCATCATCAAGGATACCTGCTTCTACATCTCTCTCATAATATGGATTCAAGTGCTGATCAAGTCTTCCTGGGCTGAATGCATCCCACGGATTCAATTCTGTTGTAACAGCAAGATGTGTGAACCAGTAAAGCTGAATAGCCTGCCAGTATGTCTGTGGCTTATGAGCCGGAACAACTTCAAGGTTAGCAGCGATCTGAAGAAGTTCAGCTTTTCTTGTTGCATCCTCTTCTTTTTCTGCCATCTCAAGAGCAAGCTTATGATAACGCTCTCCAAGGATAATTACCGCATCACAGGAAATATCCATAGCTTTTAACTCTTCACATTTATTCACTGCTTCCGGATCATTGATGTAATCCAGTGCATCCATCGTCTTTTTAATCTTCTCTTTGTAATCCATATAGCCGGTTGTGAATACCTGCTCGCCGCCACATGTATGTCCCGGTCCTCTCTGCTCCATAAACTCAGTAAACATACCTGCACTGTAGCACTCACGCCACTCCGGAGTCATTCTTGAGAGAATCTTTTCTCTCATACTTCTTCCTGTCCAATATGGAATAATCTCCTCAGCCTGAAGTCTTCTGTCTTCTTCTGTTGTCTTGAAGGATACGAGTTCACGTTCACTCATAACTACCATATCCTCAACGCTGTGGCAGCAAAGTTCCGGGAATGTAGGGGATGCCTGTGGATCCTTACCTTTTTCACCAACAATCAGCTCGCCATCTCCTAAATACAGCGTCTTTTTAGAAAAGTACTCTTTGAGAACCATTGCTCTCATAACTGGGATTGAATACTTGCCATCATTTTCTTTGTAGAAATCCGTCTCAATCTTTGCTCTCTCAAGATCAATATGTACAGGTGTCGTCACACTGATCTCACGAAGTTTTTGAATTCTTTCATTCATACCACGTAATTTTGCCATGTTTTTACCCTCCTATTTTTGTGTTCTGGAATCCCGCATCTATAAAGAGCTGAGCAAATGCTTTCATCTCTTCCTTATCCGGTGCATGTAAATCTGTTCCCTTATATTCCATATCCAACTTCGGATATTTACTGCTTCCCGTGTCATGGTACGGCAATAAATTGATCTGAGGTGGATGGATATCATGTTCTTTCAGAAACGCTATTGTTTCTTTCATATTTATCTCATTACCGTTCACTTCTTTAATAGTAGGAATCCGGATGTAAATTCTTGCTCCATCTTCCGAAAGACGAACCAGATTTTCAAGAATCAATTTATTATCTACTCCCATATACTTCTTATGGAGCTCTGGATCCATAACTTTTACGTCATACAAAAATGTATTCACATATGGCAGAAGCACCTGGAACTTCTCATACGGAACATATCCGCAAGTATCAATCGTAAGCGTCACATCCTGGCGTTTCAATTCTTTCGCAATCGCCAGAATATAATCTATATCCATCGTCATGACTTCCCCACCGGAAAGTGTTACGCCTCCACCGGAATCCTCATAAAATATCTGATCTTTCATGAGCTCCTTCACAAGCTCCTTCACCGTATATTCACGGCCTACTATTTCACGTATTCCCGCCGGACAGAAATTCACACATTTCCCGCACAGTGTACACAATTCTCTGGAAAGAACAGGCTTTCCATCCTTCATGATAATCGCATGAGAAGGACAGACCTTTGCGCAGGTTTCGCATCCTACACATTTTCCCTTATCAAACTGCATCTCTCTTTCGTATCTCTGTGTCTCTGGATTGTGGCACCATTCACACTTCAAAGGACATCCTTTAAAAAATACAGACGTACGAATCCCATCGCCATCATGAATAGAAAACTTCTGTATATTTGTGATATTCTTCATCTTATTATCCTCTCGCCCCGATTTTTGAACTGCGGTTTAAACTATAGTACAAATATACCATAATGTTATTCTTTTGTCAATTGCTAACCACAAGTATAAGCCACCAAAAAATGCACAAAAAAGCGGCATAGCTCAATACTATGCCGCAATCAGAATCATTTTCTTTCTGAACAAGATTATTTAAGGTTAACTTCTGCACCTTCAGCCTCAAGTCTAGCCTTGATATCCTCAGCCTCTGCTTTGGAAACTGCTTCTTTAACTGCTTTTGGAGCGTTGTCAACAAGCTCTTTAGCTTCTTTAAGTCCAAGGCCTGTGATCTCACGAACAACTTTGATAACTTTAACTTTAGAAGCTCCTGCAGATACTAACTCTACATCGAACTCATCTTTCTCTTCTGCTGCCGGTCCCTCAGCTGCTGCTGCAACTACTACACCTGCTGCTGCAGATACACCAAATTCTTCTTCACATGCTTTTACTAATTCATTTAACTCTAATACTGATAACTCTTTGATAGCATCAATAAACTCAGCTGTTGTTAATTTTGCCATTTTATTATCCTCCTATTATAACTTTTTAAT
>JBJEMB010000052.1:20860-22655 GCA_051879455.1 Lachnospiraceae bacterium | reverse complement strand
CGGATGAACTGTGGAAAGAAAACAGGAAGAAAAAAGGACTTCCAGAATAAGGAGGAGAAGATTATGAAAGAACAAAAACGTTTATTTACCTCAGAGTCTGTTACGGAGGGCCATCCGGATAAAATGTGTGATGCTATTTCCGATGCAATACTGGATGCACTTCTGGAACAGGATCCTATGAGCCGTGTCGCCTGTGAAACAACAACAACGACAGGACTGGTGCTTGTAATGGGAGAGATTACATCTCATGCCTATGTGGATATTCAGAAAATAGTACGTAATACCATCCGGGAAATTGGTTATACAAAAGCAGAGTATGGATTTGATGCGGATACCTGTGCTGTGATTACGGCGATTGACGAGCAGTCACGAGATATTGCACTTGGTGTAGACCAGGCACTGGAAGCAAAAGAAAACCAATTAACGGATCATGAGATTGAGACGATTGGTGCAGGAGATCAGGGCATGATGTTTGGATATGCAACAAACGAAACCGAAGATTATATGCCATATCCAATTTCTCTTGCACACAAACTTGCACGTCAGCTTACAAAAGTACGGAAAGAGGGTATACTTCCTTATTTGAGACCTGATGGGAAAACACAGGTGACGGTGGAATATGATCAGAATGGCAAGCCTTGCAGGCTGGATGCAGTGGTCCTTTCTACACAGCATGATCCGGATGTAACACAGGAGCAGATCCACGCAGATATTAGAAAGCAGGTATTTGATCCGATTCTCCCTCAAGATATGGTGGATGAACATACGAAATTCTATATTAATCCTACCGGAAGATTTGTAATTGGCGGTCCGCATGGGGACAGTGGTCTAACCGGGCGCAAGATTATTGTCGATACTTATGGAGGATATGCACGTCACGGCGGCGGAGCATTTTCTGGTAAAGACTGTACAAAAGTTGACCGGACAGCAGCTTATGTGGCGCGTTATGCTGCAAAAAACCTGGTAGCGGCAGGTCTGGCAGAAAGATGCGAGGTGCAGCTTTCTTATGCGATTGGTGTCGCACAGCCGACATCTGTTATGGTAGATACATTCGGTACCGGTACACTTTCAGATGAAGAAATCACTGAAATTCTGAGAGAGAATTTTGACTTCCGTCCGGCAGGGATGATTAAAATGCTGGATTTAAGAAGACCAATTTATAAGCAGACAGCAGCATATGGTCATTTTGGAAGGGATGATCTGGAACTTCCATGGGAAAAAGTGGACAAAGCAGAAACATTGAAGAAGTATCTTCAGTAAAAAGAATACTGTGAAACGGAAGGTAGTATACAAATTTGTAGTACCTTCCGTTTCCAACATGAAGAAAAACAGAGAGGATGACTAATATGAAAACTGCTATCGTATCAGACAGCAACTGTGGTATGAATGAGAGGGAAGCCACAGATCTTGGCATCCATCTTATCCCAATGCCTGTTGTGATAAATCAACATTCCTATTTTGAAGGGAAAGATTTAGATTATTTAGATTTTCTGCAGTATTTAATAGATGGAGAAAAAGTTACTACTTCGTAGCCATCTCCGGCAGATTTGATGATGACATGGGAAATGCTGCTTCAGAAGGGATATGATGAGATTATTTATATCCCAATGTCAAGCGGTCTCAGCAGTTCTTTTCAGACAGCAAATATGATAGCTCAGGATTATCCGGGAAAAGTATACGTGGTAGATGCACATCGTATCTCAATAACGCAAAGACATGCTGTTTTAGATGCACTTGCTCTGCTAAAAGGAGGACTGTCTGCAGTCGAAATAAGAACCATATTGGAAGAAAATGC
>JBJEMB010000052.1:0-20760 GCA_051879455.1 Lachnospiraceae bacterium | reverse complement strand
TGCTAAAAGGAGGACTGTCTGCAGTCGAAATAAGAACCATATTGGAAGAAAATGCATATCAGTCATTTAGTTTTGTTGGAGTCGATGATATTGGGTTTTTAAAACGTGGAGGAAGGATTACGCCTTCTGCTGCGATGATTGCATCTGTACTAAATATTAAACCACTTTTGCAAATTCGTGGAGAAAAAATAGATTCTTATGAAAAGATTAGAGGAACAAGAAAATGCCAGAAAGAGCTTTTGAAAGTGATGCAGGAAAAAAGCTCTGAGTTTGAGGGGAGAAGATGCAGGATAGATGTTGCCGGGAGCTTTTTGGAGTGGAAAGACGCAGAAATCTGGTTGGAAATGGCGAGAAAAGCATTCCCTGATTATACAATTCAATACTATCCACTAACTTGCAGCATATCATGCCATACAGGTCCAAATGCTTTTGGTATGGGTATCAGTGTTTGCCTGTCTGATCAGAATATTTGAGGAAAGCTCTTTCTCCGGCACCTGAAAAGAGATCACAAAGCTTTTCAAGAAAATTAACAAGATCATAGGAAGCACCGCTGTCAAGCCAGTCCAGAAGAATACCTATAAAAGTACATTTGTAATACCGGATCAGGATTTCTTTATTATCTTCAGAAATGGAAAAATTTCCCGCAGTATTCTCAACATAAGAACGAATAATGTGAAATCCCATTCGGTCCAGATATCCTAACAAAGAATCCTTTTGAGCAGAGCGGTACAGGTGCAAAAAAGCTTTTTTTCTTTTCATACATTCGGTTGCCATATAAGTCAGACAATTGACAGGGGAACCAAAGATTCCCTGGTTTTTAATCACTTCGTCCATCCAGTCTTCTACAGAGTTTTCTGCAAGAGAAGGGATATCCTGAAAATGGTAATAAAAAGTGTTCCGGTTTACTTTGCACCGGTTCACGATATCCTGAACTGTGATTTTATTATATGGTTTTTCTTCCAACAGCTGCCAGAAGGTGTCAACTATCAATTCTTTTGTGCGGTTCATATAAATGCTCCTGTCTGTTTTGTATATAAAATTATACAGGATAATGAGTTTGCCTGCAATGTAAAATAGAAGAATATTTCATTTGGAATAAAAGTCAGGAAAGGAAGTTTACAAGATGGAAAAAATGTCAGATGGTTTGAAAAAAGTAATATTGGCAGGGATTGGAGCTATGGCTGTGACTGCAGAAAAATCAAAGGATATTCTGGATGAACTGGTCAAAAGAGGAGAATTGACTGTGGAACAGGGAAAAATCCTGAACCAGGAATTAAAGCACAATATAAAAGAAACGATAAAAGAAAGAAAAGAAGAAACGGATGACTTTGAAATGTCGGAAGAATCCGGTGAGAATAATGAAGAAAAATAGTACAAAAAAGGATACCAGAGAACGACTGCACGAGATTAATGGTATTCTGCACAAATATGAAATCGGGAAGGGAATGAGCCCGGAAAAATTACGAAAGATTTTCGAAGAATTGGGGCCGACCTATGTAAAGCTGGGACAGATTTTATCCCTGCATTCTGA
The DNA here is from genome assembly GCA_051879455.1 of Lachnospiraceae bacterium. Taxonomy (GTDB): domain Bacteria; phylum Bacillota; class Clostridia; order Lachnospirales; family Lachnospiraceae; genus MD308. The sequence goes on along the minus strand of JBJEMB010000052.1, from coordinate 19,229 downwards.
TATTCTTCCGAAAACATATTGTGAGGAATTAATGAAACTCCAATCAAATGTAACCCCTATGTCTTTCGATGAAGTAAAGACAGTGATCGAAACTTCTTATGGATATTCCTGGCAGAAAGCATTTTTAACTATCGATGAAAAACCGTTGGGTTCTGCATCTATTGCACAGGTACATAAGGCAATTCTAAACACGGGGGAAAGTGTAGTAGTCAAAGTACAGAGAAACAGAATTCATGAGATTATGGAACAGGATATCCAGCTCTTGAGGAAAGCAGTTCGTCTGATTCCACCGGTAAAACTAAGGGAAACAGTAGATTTTGGTATGGTACTGGACGAATTATGGACGGTTGCACAGGAAGAGATGGATTTTTTGAAAGAAGCCTCTAACATGGAGGAATTTTCACGGTGTAATCAGGAAGTGGCTTTTGTGCGTACTCCTGTTCTTTATCGGGATTATACCACTTCACATGTTCTGGTGATGGAATATATTGATGGGTTTGCAGTGGATGATAAGGAGAAGCTGATTAAAAACGGATACGACCTTGAGGAGATTGGAAGTAAATTGGTAGATAATTTTATCTGTCAGGTTATGGAAGACGGTTTTTTCCATGCAGATCCTCACCCTGGAAATATTCGGATATGTGGCGGGAAGATTGTCTGGATTGATATGGGAATGATGGGAAGATTGACCAGTCATGATCAGAAAGCAATTCGTCAAGCGGTTCGGGGAGTTGCTTCCGGAAACTGCCAGATCATACAGGAAGCAGTCTTGTCTTTGGGAGATTTTCGTGGAAAACCGGACAAGGAGCGGCTGAATGAGGATATTTCTTCTCTGCTGTCCCGATATGGGACGATGGAGCTTGGAAGCATTGATATGGCAGAAGTATTAGAGGACCTGATCAATGTAATGAAAGAAAACTATATTTCGCTTCCTCATGGACTAACTATGCTTGCCCGTGGGTTGACGACCTTAAAAGGAGTTCTGGCAGATATCAGCCCCCAGATTAGTATGGCAGAAATTGCTGAAAATAGAATCCGTTCAGATTTCCTGAAGAATTTTGACTTGAGGAAGGAACTGAAAAAAGAAGGAAAATGGATTGGTCGCTCGGTCAATTCTGCTATTAATCTCCCGATTATGATGGCAGATATCCTGCAGAAATATGAAAATGGCCAGACAGGGTTAAATCTGGACTTTCGGATGGAAAAAGAATCATCGGAATTATTACGTCGTCTGGTTCGGAATATTGTGATGGGATTGTGGGTGACAGCCCTTCTGATCAGCTCCAGTATCCTGTGCATGACAGATATGGAACCGAAAATTATGGGGATACCGTTTCTTGGCATACTGGGATATCTTTCTGCAGTATCAATCATGGTCTATGTAGTAATTCATCATTTTCGGTCAAAATAAACGTGAAAATCTGGACAGGGATGTCCGCTGGAAAAGAGATATACGAAACAAGAGAAGGTGAATATTAATATGAAAAATTTAGTATTAGACAGTCCTGAAAGACAGCATGTCATTGGGCTTCCACGTGCCCTCCTCTATTTTAGGTATGGGATTTTGTGGGACAGTTTTTTCACTTCTCTTGGTGAGAAGGTTATCGTTAGCGTACCGACAAATAAAGAAATCGTACAGCTTGGGTCAGAAGTCGCAATTGACGAAAGCTGTCTGTCATTAAAAATATTTCTTGGACATGTAAGAAGCCTGATTGGAAAATGCGATTATATTCTTGTACCACGTATCAGTAATTTTGGACGCCAGCGGAATATGTGTACCCGTTTTGAAGCTTTATATGACCTTGTATGTAATACGTTTCGTGAAACAGGACAAAAATTTATCGGATATAATATTGCAGTTTCTAAAAAAATGACAGAAGAAGATGCTTTTATGGATCTTGGTCGGAAACTTGGCTTTTCTAAAAAAGAAATAAAAAAGTCATATCGTCTCGCACAGGAGATGGACAATTCATACTGGAAGGAACAGATAAAAAAACAGGAACAATTACTAAAAAAAGACCAGATTAAGATTATGGTTGCTGCACACAGTTATATTGTGGAAGATGCATATTTTGGAAAACCAGTCATGGATTATCTGAACCAGCTTGGAATTGTACCTGTACGTGCAGATCTTATAAATCGTAAGGAAGCACTGAAACAATCATTAAAGGTTTCCCCGACCTTAAAATGGGAAATGAACCGGGAAATTGTGGGAAGCCTTCAAATGCACAGGAAAAAAATAGATGGGATCATTGTTCTCAGTGCATTTCCATGTGGACCAGATTCTATGGTAAATGAGATGATTGTACGGGAATTCCGGGATATTCCGGTATTAAATCTTGTGGTGGATGGTCAAAATGGAACAGCTGGGGTTGAAACGAGGTTGGAAAGCTTTGTTGATATCTTAAGGTTTAAGAAAGGGGATTTGTAATGGAAAAGAAAAAAGTAGCATTCCCCCTATTCGGGCATTATAACCTGTGTATTAAGTATTTTGTGGAACAGGCTCTGGAAGCAGAATATATCCTTCAGCCGCCTATGACAAACCAGACGATTGCTGTTGGATCCAGATATAGTCCGGATTCTGTATGTACACCATTCAAAAGTTCGCTTGGCAGTTTGATTGATGCTCTTGATGCAGGGGCAGATACTTTAATTATGACTATGGGATTATGCAGGTTGGGTTATTATGGGGAATTACAGGAAAAAATACTCCGGGATCTTGGATATGAATTTGAATTTATCAATCTTTCGGAATATTCTACAGGTGATCCCAGAGACTATGTAAAGGCCCTTCGAAGGATCAATCCCAAAGCTTCTATTGCCCACATGACAAGGATTGGTGCTGAAACATTAAAAATGTTGTCCTTTTTGGACGAGACGGAGGCAGAATACTATAAGAACTGTGGATTTGAACTGCACCGTGGGGATATGAAAAATGCATGGAATCGTTTTTTGATTTCTATGCAGACGGCCCAGACATTTCATGATATTGAAGCTGCTTACCATACAGTGCGTAGGGATTTTTCGGAAATACCACTGAAAAAACCAGAGTTACCTTTGAAAGTGGGAATAGTAGGGGAATATTTTACCGCAGTAGATGATTTTTCTAATAATCATTTAGAACAGAAGCTGGCAGATATGGGTGTGGAGGTTCACAGATGGATGAGTGTAACAAATCGGAATCTCCATTATCATGGAAATAATTTAAGTGTTGGGATTCGCGAATACTGCGAATATGAAATGGGGCCTACCTCGACTGCAAATATATGGTGTGCCAAGCATTATGCATCTCATGGCTTTAACGGCATTATCCATGCGAAGTCATCTGGCTGTACCCCAGAGATAGATATTATGCCTGTTCTTCAAAATATCAGCCGTGACTATAAGGTTCCTGTGCTCTATCTTTCTTATGGTTCACAGACTAGTGATACTGGGCTGGATACCCGTCTGGAGGCTTTTTATGACATGATATCCATGAGAAAACAGGAGGTATAGAAATGCAGGAGGCATATCTTGGTATTGATATCGGTTCTATTTCCACAAAAGGTGTAATCATAGACAAACAGGACAAGATTCTTTCCAGTGCTTATATTTGGACGGAAGGTGATCCGATTGGGGCATCCAAAAAGCTGATTCGCCTTTTGGAGGAACAGTTTGATCAATCCAATTACACAATTACTGCCACTGGCACCACGGGAAGTGCAAGGAAACTTGTGGGTGATATGGTGGGTGCTACGGTTGTAAAAAATGAAATTACAGCCCATGCAATTGGAACTACAACTTTTTATCCTGATGTACGTACGATTCTGGAAATTGGTGGACAGGATTCGAAAATAATCCTGGTAGAAAATGGAGTGGCTGTGGACTATGCCATGAATACTCTATGTGCAGCCGGAACAGGTGCATTTTTAAGCAGCCAGTCTAAAAGGCTCGGTGTGGATGTGGAGGATTTTGGAAAAATAGCTCTGAAATCCAAGCATCCAACGCAGATTGCTGCAAGATGTACTGTTTTTGCAGAATCAGATCTTGTTCATAAGATTCAAATGGGGCATAAAAAGGAAGATATTATTGCAGGGCTCTGTCAGGCGGTTGCTGCGAATTATCTGAATAATGTGGGTAAAGGGAAAAGAATCCAGCCCCCCATTGTTTTTCAAGGTGGTGTTAGTAAAAATATTGGTGTAGTGGAGGCATTTAAAAGAGCCTTGGAATGTGATATTCTTGTTGATCAAAATGGCCATTTGATGGGAGCACTGGGAATAGCCATTCTGGCTCGAAGGATGGCTGATCGGAGACCGTTTGATTTTTCTGTGAAAGATAAAACGTTTCAGACACGGGAAGTGAACTGCGGAAAATGTCCAAATCATTGTGAAATAGTATGTATTTATAGAGATGGCGTTTTGATTGACGCATGGGGAAATCGCTGCGAAAAAGGTTCAATGAAAAGTATTAGGTAATTAAGAATTGGATGATGAGTCGGATTGTTATGAAATAAAAAAGTATTATTTTGTAACAATCCGGCCATTTATGTATTTGCAAAGGGATGCATAAAAGAAATCTATATATCATTCTTTTCTTCTCTTTTTATTTAAACAGTAATTTGTTGCTATAGAACCAACAGAAACAAGAATTCTACAAAACAGAACGACAAAAAACGTTACAGAAAACGGATTACTAAGTTCTGCTCCAAGCAAGGTTGTTGTAATAATGCTTAGCAGGGAACCACAGATGCCAGCTGTTAGATATAAACGGAAGTTTGTTCGGCAAGCTCCGAAGTACATACTGACAATATCTCCTGGTAGAAAACCGACGATTCTGGTAATAAAGCAGGCAAAAAAGATGTTTTCATTCTGATAGTGTGCAACCTGTGCAGCCTTTGGGTATTTTATGCAAATTCTTTGGACAAGCTCTTCTCCACTGTATCGACCGATCCAGTAAGGAATGGTAATTGTAATTGAAAGACCAGCTGTACTTATTAAAACTGCTGGCAAAGGCGGAAAAAGAATTCCGCTTGCAAGATAGAGTATAGACAGTGGAAACACGATAGTAAAACTTTTTAAACCAAAAAACAGAAGCAGTATAATAGAGGCCAGTACTGTATTTTCTGGTGTGTAACGTAATATGGTTTTCACGGATAATGGTTCTCCTGATCTGCTAACTAAAACGGAAAATATGATGGCGATCAGAAGTAATGCAAAAAGAGGAAGAAACTTTTTAATATTATTTTTTGGTGGCCTTTTATTACAATGAAAATCTTTCATAACTCAATAATCATCTCCTGCCCTGCGTTAAATTGATATCTTCTTCATCTATAATATTTCCTTCAATATCATCTATTACTTCATTTATTTCATCTGTACAGATATGTTCTATTTTGTTAAGCCAAAATAAAAGGATAAGATTTACAATTCCATTAAACAGGAAAAGAACACCTCCCATTATAGCAGCTACCGTGACGGTGTCAGGCGTAATGAAAAGCATACATATTCCTGCGAGTACAATTATGGCAGATATCAAAATATAAATGCTACTATGACAGGCAAATGTTGTTTTTGCGTAAATAGATGCTTCCAAACAAAAGATTCCATTTATTACAATAAAAATGCTGAATACATAGGAAAACAGAATTGTAGTAATGTTTGAATGGGTGAAAATAAAAATCCCCAAAATTGTTTTCAAAATCCCAGTAAATAGTGTCGTCCGTGTAAAGTAAGGATCCAACCAGGATTTCACACAAAATATAATATCCAGCAAACCGCTTATCAGGATTAGAATCCCTGCTATGATTGCAACAACTTTTAAGGAACCATGAGGTTTGAGCAGGAATAGGATTCCTATAAGAATAGTAATTACTGAATTCATACACATGTCTGATTTAATTTTTTTTAATGCACTCATATATATGCCCCTTTCTTTTTTACTTTTGTAAGTGAACATTACAAAATAATAATTTACATACATAGTGATATTGCAATGTAAATGAGAAATTATATTTTAGCTACATTTTTTGATAGAATTATCTTAACAAATGGGTTTGCTATCAGAAAGAGACAAAATAGGTGCATCTATCTAAAAACCAGACAAAAGTAGAATATTTGTCTGGTTTTAGAATTGATTATATCTCAAAAATATTTTAATAAAAAACCGTAGTACTGAATCTCATTTTGTTCATTACTACGGTTTAGCACATAATTTTTATTTAATAGTATATTCAAAAAATCCCTAAAAACAAGCCTATTCTTTTGTTACTAAAAGCAGAATAAGATCTTCTAATATTAAGGATTTTCTTATCACAAGTAGAATTCAGATTATTTCGCCAGAAAATTACTCTGTATCTCCATCGGCATATGATAAGCCTGCCCGCGTTTCATCAGGCTGTAGAGCTTGAAGCTCATGAGTTCCGGGCTGGCATTCAGGCTGCTGCAGAAACCGAAGTAATTCAGGTCTTCATTTTTTGACATTTCAGCCACATCGTCGTCTTCGAGGAGAAGATCTGCAGCGAACAGATTGGCTTCATATTCTGTAGAATCCATCATATTGTAAAGTACGTCATCCTTCATTGGAGCCATTTTCAGCTGTGACCGGTGCAAGATGATGTGCCCCAGTTCGTGTGCGGCAACGATACGCTGCTCTTCTTCTGAAAGGAAACTGCTGATCATGACATAGATCGTCTGGCAGCTCATGAAGCAGTAACCTTTTAATTTCTTATAATTCGATGTTTCTCCGACTATGACGTTCATGCAGTCGAGAAGTTCAAAAGGGTCTCTGGTCTTAAATCGTTTGACCAGTTTTTCCACTTTTGTATAGATATTACTATTTCCCAAATAAATCACCTCAAAAGATCCGTTATCTCAAAGATGCGGAGAGTTCCCCACAAGTATAATGTACTCCAAATGCTGTACCATAAAAAGGACACTTACTTTTCATTGAGATATTTTTTCGGTGTAAATTTCTTGGCACGTTTTTTGGAATCCAGATAAAGCATCTGAATCTCGTCCATGAAAGCAGTTTTATCTTCATCAGATAATTCTCCACCGGCGAACATAGCGGCTGCCTGTTCCAGAATCTGCTGTGCCTGTCTGGCTCCTCTGGATCCGAACTGTTCTGTGGCTTCTGTAATAAAAGCTTCTTCTTCCGTCATGAGATAGGAAATGTCACATCCCAGAGTATCAGCAAGTTTCTGGTAGAGTTCATGCTGTTTGGGGTAACGTCCTTCTTTCTCCCATCCGCCTACCGTTCTTAAGGATACACCAATTGCCTGAGCCAGTTGGGTCTGACTCATATCTTTCGTTTTTCTTAATGTTTTTACTTTCTCACCGAATGTCATAACAATACCTCGTTTCTAAGCTATTTCAGGTTTTTGACTTATCCCGGAGCAAAAGCAGGAAAGAAATTTCCTAAAATATGCAAGTTAACTCTTGACAATACGCAAGTGATTGCCTATAATGTGAATCACAACAGATATGCAACTACTTGCATATAATATAAACAATATTTCCTATAATGTCAATATAATTCTCTTACAAATTGCCTATTACAGTGGATTTTTGTATGAATCATCTGCTTCTGATAATGTAGATGGAACATTGCATAAGCAAGTTGAGAGAAAAATAGGAAATTTCTTGCATAAGAGACGAGGTGAAAAGAATGGGACGTCAGAAGTCTTTTATCTGTATCGACCTGAAATCCTTCTATGCCTCCGTTGAGTGTGTAGAAAGAGGCCTTGATCCATTTAAAACAAATCTGGTTGTTGCGGATCCTACAAGATCAAAGTCTACGATCTGCCTGGCTATTACTCCGGCTATGAAGAAACTGGGGGTAAAAAACAGGTGCCGCATCCATGAGATTCCTGCTGGGATCGAATATATTACAGCGATGCCGAGAATGCAGTTATACATTGATTATTCTGCAAAAATATACAGTATCTATCTGCGGTATGTTTCTAAAGAGGATATTCATGTATACAGCATTGATGAATGTTTTATGGATGTGACGGATTATCTGTCCCTTTATCATCTGACGGAAAAGGAAATGGCAGTCATGCTTATGAATGCAGTGATGAAAGAAACAGGTATTACTGCTACTGCAGGGATCGGTACGAACCTGTATCTGGCAAAAGTTGCCATGGATATCGTGGCAAAGCATGTGGAGGATCACATTGGTATTTTGAATGAGATATCATACAGACAGCAGTTATGGGATCATCGTCCTTTAAGTGATTTCTGGAGAATTGGTTCCAGAACAGAAAAGAAACTTGCCGGTTATGGAATCCATACCATGGGAGATATTGCTTATACGTCTGTTACATCTGAGGATTGGCTCTATAAGATGTTTGGAATTGATGCAGAATTGCTGATCGATCATGCCTGGGGGCTGGAATCCTGTGATATTCATGATATCAAGAATTACCACACGGAGGAACACAGCCTGTCTAACGGGCAGGTTCTCATGCGGAATTATTCTTTTGAGGAGGCAGCGGTGGTTGTCCGGGAAATGACAGACGTTCTTGTGCTGGATCTGGTATCCAAAGGATTGATCACTGGCTCTGTTACACTCTGGATCGCTTATGATCACCGATATGAGCGGCCTTCCTCTCATGGGACTGTGCGGCTGACATCTCTGACAAACAGTTCCAGTACGATCATGGATGAAGTGGATAAACTGTATCAGAAGATTACGGACCGTTATACCGGTATTCGGAGAATCGAGGTCTGTGCCAACCGGGTAATGCCGGAAGGGTATCTGCAGTATGATCTGTTCACGGATCCGGAAAAAGTAGAAAAAGAAAAGCACTTACAACAGGCGATCCTGAGCGTGAAAAAGAAATATGGAAAAAACGCGATTATGAGGGGAGCGAATCTTCTGGATTGTTCTACTTATAGAGAACGGAATAATCAGATCGGCGGCCACCGTGCATAAGGAGGTGTATGTTCATGTTGGCGAATGCATATGCAGAACTTGTCTATCTGCCAAGACCGATATCCAACCGGAGAAAGATGGATGTGGGACACAGAGCAAAGCAATTTGCCCCATTTGCTGCTCTTCGGGGATTTGAAGAGTCGGTCCGGAAAAAAGAGATTCTTTTTGAACCAAGGAAAGAACTGTCTGAGGAAAAGAAACAGGAACTGGACAGAAAGTTACAGTATCTTTCTACAGGGATGTGGATTCAGGCAACATATTTTATAGAGAGTCCGGAATTTCCGGGAAAAGGAAAGCATCATACTATTGAAGGAAAGGTGGAATTTTTTGATCCTCAAATCCATCTTCGGATTGGAGATGCGGAGATACCAGTTTCAGATATTACAGATCTGTCTGGAAATGTGTTTGAAATATTAGAAGAACCCTGTTAATTATTTTTGTGGAAGTTTCTGTGAAACCGGCGGCGAGTGGGAGCTGACAGGAAACGGAAATGAAAACAACAGATTGTCAAAGCCAGTCTGAATATGGAAATCGTGATTGCCCGCGCAGCTTTGGCGCTTACGGAATGGACAACCATGATGCTCATAAGGCGGATTTTTATTTCCCTTGGATCCGTTGAGTAATAAATGTTAGATGAAATGTTATTGCTTAAAGGAGTGACCATCTTTTATAAAAATAATTATTAAAAATTCTGTCTTTTTGTTTCTCAGAAAAATTATTTCAAGGTAAGTTCATTCATCCAGAAAAATGCTGCCGCATACTCGTTTGGTTTTGAGAGCACTGGTACAGTTAGAATCTCTTTATGAACATCAAGGATCCTTGCAAATTCATCTAATAATTCTTCTTTAGGCATGCGTGCATTGGATTCATATTGAGCAATCCGGACATCAGCAGTGTTTTCTGAAAACCCAACCGCCATACCGAGTTGCTTTTGAGTATCTGCACGCCATAGCATCTTACCGACAGAGTGGAGATTACGACGCTCTGTTGCGCATCATACAAAAAGACGCGGGTATTCTGCTCGCCTCGCTTGATCCACAGATTGTTCTCTCCGATATGGAAGCGTGCCCAGTTTCCGTGCTGAAAGAGCATCCGTTGTCAATTTTAGTGCTGATGCGCAGCATGTTCAACTGGCGGAATATCCCCAAAATGCTGGAATTGAAGGAGCTCCTTATGACCGCCATCCGGGAGCACCCGAAGCTGTCCCAGCAGGAGCGAGGCAACCTGTTAGGTGAGTGTGACCTTATCATGAGCTTTCTCTGCTACAACGACATCAGCGCCATGAGCCGCCTGCATCGCAGCGCCAGCAGCCAGATGTCCCGCCTTGCCATCAGCATCCAGAAAAGCGGCGGCTGGACCTTTGGCTCACCGTCAGTCCTGATGATGTTTTACCGCGCGCCGGGCGAGCTGCAAAGCGAGCTTGCAGAGATGGACGAGTGTATGCCCCACTACTATAAAATCACCGATGGCCACGGGCAGGGTGCGGAAACCATCATGCGGGCGGAGGCAGCGTTCATGCAGGGCCGTTTCACAGACGCGCACATCGAACTGGAAAGTGCCTATGCTCAGATCGAGGGCAACGGACAGGTGAACATGGCGCTTTGCTGTGACTTTCTCGCATGGCGGCTTTCCCTGTCTACCAATATAGAGCAACGATATTCCTTCGAGGAACGCCGTGTGGAGCTGCTGCGTCATCATAACGCCGCATGGATCAATATATGGACTGCTACCAGCGCCTACTACCATGCCCTGCTCAGCGAGATGGAACGAATTCCTGACGTTTTTGCCGAGCATCAGCTTTCCACAATCAATTTCCTTGCACCAGGCAAGCCAATGATGGAGATGATTGAAAATCAGGTGTACCTTGCCCAGGGCGCCTATGCGAAAGTGATCGGGCGAAGCACGAGTCAACTGGCCGTGTGTGAAGCAATGCACTATGCGCTGGTCGCGCTGCATATCCGCATTCAGACCGCGGCCGCCTATGAGATGCTTGGAAAATCCGAGGAAGCGCACGCATGGCTCTCAAGGGCACTTTCCGATGCTGCGCCGGACGGCTTTGTCATGCCCTTCGTGGAAAACTATGACCGCTTGCAGACGATTCTGGCACGGGAAATCAAGAGTGACTTGATCGTGAAGATCATCGAACTGGGCGAAGCGGCAAAAGCGCAAAAAGCGGTAAACACTCGCCCGGGCGCGTTCGACGCGCTGACACAGCGGGAATATGAAATCGTGCTTCTGATGGCGGAGCGCCTGACGAACCGCGAGATCGCGGAAAGGCTGTTCCTCTCCGAGGGCAGCGTCAAGCAGTATGTGAATCAAATCTATTCCAAGCTTCATATTGAGGGCGATACCCGAACCAAGAGAAAGCGACTTGCCGAGCTGTTCTCGCAAAAAACCTAACCTTTGGTTAATGTTTATTTCTTAAAATCCACTGTACAATGATTGTACAGTGGATTTTTATACCCAGAAAGAAGAATGATGCAGGAGGATAACGAATATGAAAAACTGGAAAACAAAGTACACGAGTCTTTTGCTGGCAGTGGCTCTTTGCCTGAGCCTGGCGGCCTGTGGCGACAGCAACGAACCCGACGCTGACGACAACGACAACGGCAACGGCAACAGCGACGTGACTGTGGAGTTCAATGATGACGGCCGTGGCGACGTGATCCCGGACGAAAGTAATGCGGTTCCGGTACTGATGGGCGATGCGCTGCCCTTTAACAATGTGGAAACTCTGGAATCCGAAAAGCACGAGGATGGCACCTATTACTTTGCAGATATGGCAGAGGATGGACTGATCACTGTGGTAAACACGGCTCTGCCGCGCGATCTCGAGAATGATACACAGACTCCGGAGGAGTATCTGACTGACTGTGCCCTATCCCTGGCGAAGTCGGACACTTGCATTTTGCAGAGCATTGAGCAAAATGTTGAGTACACCGAGAAGATGAGCTACCCGGTATATATCGTGACATTTACCGCAGGCAATAATGAAGATTCTTGCGAATGGACCGTTTTTGCCATGGACACAGACCTCTACACGTATCTCTACGGTTTCCGTGTCCCGCTTGACTCAGCAGATGATGTGAGATCCGTTTATCAGGATATTTTCGCAGGTTTAGACTTGCGCCTGCCCGACGGAGAATAGGAAAAAACAGGATGGCAAGTATCCTTATATCAACAGCAAAGACAGAAGGAGCAAAATAAGATGAAAAAACTAAGTATTTTTTTTATATTGGCTATGCTCATTTGCGTGCTTGCAGGCTGTGGGAGCAAATCGTCTTCCGGCGAGTCAGCGCAAAGCGAAACAGAGAGTACCCAGACCAATATCCTCTATGCCGTTTTCAGTGCTGAAGATGTCAAAGAATACCCCATTGAATATACTGGCGCCCCAAAAACCGCTGAGGAGCTGGCCCAGGAGCTGACCGAGCTGACCGGACTGGACTTTATCATCACCGCCAGCAAAGCCGATGACGGCTGGATTGTTGACTGGGCTGCAGATTCTACACTGATTGCAGGACTTGATGATCGTGAGCAAAAGGAAGAATTCCATTTCTCCGACCAGGATTCTCTGCGCTGGTTCATGATGGACAGCCTTTGGCGCACCCTGACCGAGAATCTTAACACCGAAAATATTTATTATACCATGAATGGCGGCAAGGAATTGGTCTTTGAGGAACTGTATCCTGTGAACGAGTTCCCCTCTGATATCCCTTATATGGGATCGGAATTCTATTTCGCCCATGACGATGTGCGTGGCGATGAGGAAAACCCTTATGCCCGCACCAAGGGCCTGTGGAGAGTGGATGGGACGGCAGACACCGCCAGTATCGAGATGGATGGCATCGGCGGGTTTACCATGTATGATGCCAGTGGGTCGGTGGAAGCTGACGGCTATCTTAAATGTACTGATGAATATGAAAACGGCGACTATCGGTATGATCTGTATACTTCGGAGGATGAGTGGATCGCCAGCTTTTACTTCGATTCGGACACCCAGCTCCATTTCGGGAACGACGATGGACCGGTCTACCTGCTGGACGCGCAGTCGTCCTATCAGGGCTTCTGGGAGTACCCCGATGGAACAATTCTTGAGATCAATTTTGAAGAATGGAACCTCTATTCGGCCGATGAACCCACCCCGTTCGCAGAGGGGCCGGTGGAGTATGATGAGGAAGCTGCCTATCTGATGAACGCCGACGGATCCTCTGGTGGCGGCAAAGTTTATTTTGATGAAGACGGCAACCTGATCGATTCCGGCAATGTCCTGACCTACCACGGCGAGTCCCTCTGATGCCGAAATGGACAGGTTGATCGACATCCTACAGGAAAATACAGTCCTTTTTGTGCGGCTAGATAAACAGTTAAGGCACGAAGCTTCTGCTTCGTGCCTGTTTTAGTTTCCAAATTTATCTGGAGATATAATTCGGTTTTATATATTTTATTCGGGGTTCACAAATTCTTAGAAATTTGCTTCTACATACAGGTCTTTGTCGTCAATCTTATCAACGACTTCTTCCTGCCATTTTTCTTTTTCCACTTCCTCTACGGATACGGAAAAATATTTTGCATCCATTCCCATCTCTGCTACGAGGAAATCTCTGGTCTTAACTGCGATGTCTTTTTTAAGTTCCTCACTTCTTCCAGGATACATTTTAATTGAAATATGCGGCATATTACTCCCACCTTTCTTTGTGTTATTCTTATTTTATTTTAATTCAATTCCGATTCCAAGCTCAACTGCTCTGTCATAGATCACCTTAGCTGCGCAGAGATCCTGTGCTGCCACGCCGACAGTCTCGTATACAATAATCTCTTCATCATTTTCTCTTCCGACGATCTTTCCGAGAGATACATCACCGATATTTCCTGTAATGTCAGCCTCAGAAATAATTCCCTCTGCCATCGGAATGAGAAGATCTCCGGTCTCTGCAAGAGCTGCGCTCACAGAATCACAGTAAATTTTACTTGTTCTCGGAAGCACTGCCGGGTCCATCTCATGTTTGTGTGGCTCGTATGTACCTACACAACTGATTGTACAGCCCGGTTTAATCTTTGTTCCGTCGAACACCGGCTTCGGTGAAGGAGTAACAGTGATAAATACATCCGCATCTACTGTTGCATCATCAGCACTGTCAGCTGGTGTGATTTTTGTTCCATAATGACCAAGCTGTTCATTCATTGCCTTACAGAAGTTTTCCAGTCTTTCTCTGTTCAGATCATAGACCTTAACTTCCTCAAGATCACATGCACAGATCATAGCTTCAAGCTGTGTTGTAGCCTGTCCGCCTGTACCGATCATTCCGCCGATCTTTGCATCTTTTTTCGCTAAAAGTTCAAATGCAACTCCTGAAGAAGCGCCTGTCCTCAGCTGTGTTACGTAATTGCCATCCAAAATAGCCTGTACGTATCCGGTCTTACCGTCAATCAACATTGTCTGTGCCGGAGCACTGATCAGTCCCTTTTCAATATTCTTTGAAAAAATATTAATAACCTTCACTGCTGCTGCATCAAGACTTTCTGCATAAGCCGGCATAAACAGAAATTCGCCTTCCGTCTTTGGTGCCGGAATCTTCGTTCTGAGCGGGATATCTACTGTATCCTCTGCCACCATTTCAAATGCCTTCTTTACAGAAGCAATAACTTCTTTCATTGTAATAACCTTGCTGATATCTTCTCTTGATAAATATAACATACGATAGATCTCCTTCTAAACTAATATTCTCTGTACATTTGTTATTTAGCTTTGTTTTCTTTATCTTTCTTATTTGAAATTATAAAAGTGATTGCCATATAAATCAATACAACAGCAACAATGTATGTCAGAATGTCGACTGGCATGGATTTTACAATGTAATATGCTGCAAGTACACCGAGAATACCTGTCACACTTGCAATCAGGGCTGCTTTACGATTATATCTTCCAGCCTTAATAAACTCCATACTTGCAGGTGGCATGAGAAGTGCACAAGATCCCATCATAATTGGGAAGGCAACGGTGATATTAAGTCCCATCAATGCACAAAGTGCCATACATGGTGCATAAAGACCAACACCTGCACACATGAGCATTCCAAGAACGAAATTGATCACGATGGAAATAATCAGTTTTGCGCCTGTCAGTGCTGTTGCATCTCCCATCAAACCAAACGGACCAAATCCATTCACTTTACATACAAGGATAACTGCCACACATGGAAGTGTAATAGAGAGAATTGTACGAATCTTCTGTACCGGAAGGTGTGCAATCACCTTTCCACCAACAATACCACCAAGCATTGCAGCAATCAGCATTGAGAACAATGTAAGTGTATCCACGTCAATAACTGTCATGAAAAGAAGCGCTTCAACGATAACAGGAATACCGAAAATAACATTACCATTTCCCGGAAGCTCCTCATCAGGACTCAGTTTTGTGAATTTAAAGAATGCAGCCTGTGTTGCATTACTTCCAACACCAAGTGTATCAAGCAGGTTGAGAACAAATCCCATAACCGCATATGCTGCCTTCTCACCCATTGATACTTCGCTAAGCTTTGTTCCGCTTTCCTTATAATCCTTAATCAGCGCAGCAAACAGCCAGATAACAAACAATACCATTACTATTCTAAGTAATAAAATGATCATGATTTTCCCTCTTTCTAACTCTTAAACGAAACTATATTTTCTAAATGTGATGATAATTATAATTTGCACTCAGATCCCATGGCTGCATTGCACCGCCCTGCTCTGCCGGTCTGCAGTTCTCTGCATAGATCTTAAGTACTCCCTTTTCCTGCTTAAGTGCCGGACGTACCCAATTTTTCCTTCTCTCTGCGAGCACTTCGTCTGACACAAGAAGATTCACATTACCGCCTGCGATATCCATCTCAATCTCATCACCATTTTCGATCAGCGCAATCACGCCTCCATCATAAGCCTCCGGAGAAACATGACCAACAATTGCACCATAATTGAATCCTGAGAAACGTGCATCTGTGATAAGACCAACACTCTTATGAAGATCTTTTGCAATCAATGCATCGATACTGAGCATAAGCTCTTTCATACCCGGCGCACCTTTACATCCTTCATAGCGAATTACGATGATGTCACCAGGAACGATTTCTCCTGCCATAATTGCATCGTAAGCCGGCTGATCGCCTTCAAAGACTTTTGCCTTACCCTTAATGTACATTACTTCTTCAAATACAGCTGTAGGTCTTACGATTGCACCTGCCGGAGAAATGTTACCACGAAGGATCTTAAGTCCAGGCTCTTTTGCAACCGGGTTATCAAGAGAATGAATTACCTTGTTTGTCTCTGGCTTCACTGTTTCAAGAATATCTGCCCATGTATTTCCATAAATAGTAGGAGCATCTGTATGAAGCTTGGACTCAAGCTGTTTCATAATTCCTTTTACGCCACCGGCATAGTGAAGATCAACAACTGTATATGGTCCACTCGGAATTACTGCGTTGATACAGTAAATCTCTTTTGCATATTTTTCAAAGTCAGCAAGTGTAAGTTCAATTCCAAGTTCATATGCATAAGCTAAAAGATGAAGTACTGCGTTAGTAGAGCCGGCAACTGCCATATCAAACATAATCGCATTTTCCAGAACATCTTTTGTGATGATATCCTTTGGAGTTCTTCCTTCTTTTGCCATTTTTACCATATATTTACCAGCAGCTCTTGCTGCTCGAAGTCTTGCATTGTCAGATGCAGGAATCGTTGATGTTCCCGGCATAACAAGATTCAAAACCTCTCCAAGCATCTGCATTGTATTGGCAGTTCCCATGGAAGGACATGCACCAAATGATGGACATACGCACTCTTCCATTTCCATAAGCTCCTCTTCACTTGCGCCTGAGAATCTTGCCGAATCAAGATCTGCCTCAACAACTGTCTTTCCGCAATAGTTACCTGCCTGCATTGATCCTCCTGTAACAACCATAGCCGGAATATCCAGTCTGCATGCTGCAAGATAACATCCGGCAATGATCAGATCACATGAAGCAACACAGCAGATTGCATCAAAATTGTGCACTCTCGATACGAACTCAATTGACATTGCCACAATGTCTCTTCCGACCTGTTCGTATTTCATTTCGTCTGCACCATTTGCAACATTTCCGCATGTTGCCGGAATTCCAAATTCAACCGGAATACCTCCTGCTGCCCAGATACCTTCCTTCACTGCCTCAGTAACCTGACGTAAATGTGCAGTTCCCGGAGATGCTGACATATAAGAATTAGGCACACCGATATGCGGTTTCTTACGTATATCCTCATCTGAATATCCGGCAGCCTTCATCATTACACGACGATGAGCAGTCTCCACTCCGTTCCAATAACTGTAGCCCATTGCTTTTCCTCCTTTATAAAGTACATATTTGATAATTTATTATCATTGTTCTGCTTTCATCATACACATTTCTGAATGTAAGAAAAAGCTACAAAAACTTACAATCTTATTCACTTTTTCTAACATCTTGACAAAATGGCTCTTCTTTCGTTATAAATAAAGTAAATCTAACAATATATAATAAAATTTGTAACATTTACTACCATATCACCAATCGTTTCCATCTCAAAAAAGGAGCTATCGATATGAACAAATACAAAGTGATACTGACCGTTTATGAGGAGAAAAGCATATCAAAAGCCGCAAAAAAACTGAACTATACTCACTCTGCAGTCAGCCAGACGATCAAAGCCTACGAAAAGCAATTAGGACTTTCCCTCTTTTGCCGCACAAAGCATGGCATGGAGGCAAATCCATTTTGTGAAAGCATCTTTGACTGCCTGAAATCAGTCTGCTTTGAACTCGATCATTTGGATCACATTGCCAGGGATCTACAGAGTGTAGACAACGGCAATATTCGCATCGGAACGATTCAGAGCGTCGCCTATCACTGGCTTCCGGATTTGTTAAAAGATTTTTCAGAAAAATATCCGAATGTTGATTTTCACATGACAGTAGATGGATTTCAGGGATTACATAAGAGACTGGAAAACAGAGAAGTCGATTTGATCTATACGACATCTGTCGCCGCGAAAGGCATTTCTTTCATCCCTCTTTTCAAGGACGAAATGATGCTTGTCACTCCGCTTGACCATCCGCTTGCAGACAGACTATCCGTTCCTTTTGCAGACATCAAAAACGAACCCTATATCCTTCCTTCCGATGAACTTGACTATGAGACAGGCGAGCTCTTCCGCCAGAATCAGATAAAACCACTTATTCGCTATCGTCTCAATGATGATTATGCGGTATTAAAAATGGTGGAACAGGGATTTGGGATAACCATTCTTCCTAAACTCCTGATCCATAATGCCCCATTCGACATCTGTGTCAGACCATTTGCAGAACATTTTTATCGCACGATCGGAATCGCATTCAATCCTACCGAAGGTCTGCCGCGTGTAATTAAAGAATTTTTGAATCACGTGCAGGAATACACCAAAAAAATGAAATAATTATCATCCGTCAGCTGACGCTCAGGCTGCTTCCACGAAATCAAAAGCAATTAAGGCCTATAAGAAGTTTCTGGCTCAGGATACAATTCGTTGGGGAAATGATACTTATTATACTGCTGTTCCAACAAAGAATTGTACTTTTTCTCTGGTTTATATTGATAATAACTCAGTACAGGAGCTGGTAGTTAAAAACAATCAGGACATTACACATGTGGCAGGATTCGGAGTTGTCTACACCTACAGGAATGGTAAAGTTCGAACTGTTGACAATATCCAGCTTGACGGAAAGTTCTATTATTATAAGAAAAAAGGAATCTTCCTTACCAGTTATTGTGCAATGGGACAATCATGCTATACCTATTGTAAACTTAGCAAAGGAAAGAGTACTGAAAAATTGGGGAAACAGACTGATTTTAATACCAAAGAAAAAACATATTATAAGTTTACATCTACCGGTACCACAGATATATCGAAAACAAAATTCAACAGCAGTCTGAAAAAGCTGGTTGGATCAAAGAAGAAATCCACCGCAACATTTCACAAAAACACAAAAGCAAATCGTAAAAAGTATTTAAAGTAATAGGAAGCTTCTTCTACCTTATAATTCACCGTGTTTCTTATTTATAGTATGCCACTTATTGTCCGTTTATACAACGATTTTTATTTAATTTTGTCCGTTTTTCCAGTGTTTTTTCTTCTTATTTTGTCCGTTTTTCTAAAGATGAAATTCAAACATATATTTTTCTTAAAACAGGAAATGCTGTGAGAAAAATATTTCTTTAGCATTGAATAGACTGTAAAAAGAGTAGTCATTAAAAAGTATTTATAAAACTGCAGATATAAAAAAGAGA
>JBJEMB010000051.1:2140-3908 GCA_051879455.1 Lachnospiraceae bacterium | reverse complement strand
TGTCGAAATCTACCGTAACTTCGTAATCTCTGCCACCTTCAACAATGTTCGTAACCGTTCCCTCTCCAAACTTTATGTGGCTTACCCGGTCTCCCACACCGTAATCTAATCCGCCTCCCGGTTTTCCAAACTGTTTTACCGGTTTTTGTACATTGAAAGCCTGTGTCTTAAACGCCCGCTTTGCCTGACGGTATGCTGCCTGGCTTGCAGACTCAAGCTGTATTCTGTCTATCTCTCTTTCTGCGCTTTTCTTAAATATTTCTCCCGTTGACAAAAGGTCTGTCGGAATTTCTTTTAAGAAGCGGGACATCCGATTATACTGTGTCTCTCCCCTCACCATTCTTCTTCTGGCACAGGTCAGTGTCAGCTCTTCCTCTGCTCTCGTAATTCCCACATAGCAGAGTCTTCGCTCCTCTTCTACTTCCTCCGGGTCATCCGCTGTGATAGACATGTAACTCGGGAAAAGTCCATCTTCCATTCCGGCAAGGTAAACATGTGGAAATTCCAGTCCTTTTGCACTGTGAAGAGTCATAAGTACAACATAGTCAGAATTTTCATCCAAACTGTCAATATCCGCAACCAATGCAACTTCTTCCAAAAATCCACTCAAAGTTGCCGGCTCATCTTGCTCGTCACACAATTCTTCATAGGCTGCAATCTTACTGAGAAGTTCATCGATATTTTCAATTCGTGCTTCTGCTTCCTCGGCATCTTCATCCCGAAGGCTTTCCACGTATCCGGTCTCTTCAATAATCTCTTTCATAAGATCAGAAAGGCTCATATCAGAGACATCTACTTTAAAATGTTCAATTAATGCAACAAAAGATTCCAGCTTCGACGCCCCTCTTCCAATATTCGGAATCAGATCAACACTTCTTAGTGCATCATAGAATCCAATATCATGTGATGCGGCATACTCCTGCACGCGGTTGATACTTGTAAGACCAATCCCTCGCTTTGGCACATTTACAATTCTTCTCACTGCCAGATCATCTTTTCCGTTATCAACAGTTTTCAGATATGCAAGCAGATCCTTGATCTCCCGTCTGGAGTAGAAGTTTATGCCACCTACAATTTTATAAGGAATATTGGCTGTCACAAATTTCTCCTCAAACATACGGGACTGTGCATTTGTCCTGTATAAAATCGCATTGTCGTTATATGTACAATCTCCTTTATTTACATGCTCTCTAATATCAGAAACTATGTATTCGGCTTCATCATACGCTGTATCAAACTGTCTGAAATTAATCCTGTTCCCGATACCGTTATCTGTCCAAAGTGATTTGTCTTTTCTTCCTCTGTTATTTTTAATCACTGCATTTGCAGCGTTCAGGATGTTGCTGGTAGAACGATAATTTTGTTCCAGCTTAATGACTTTTGCATCTTCAAAAAACTGTTCAAAGTTCAAGATGTTTTTAATATTTGCCCCGCGGAATTTATAGATGGACTGATCATCATCACCGACCACGCACAGATTCCGGTACTTAGAAGCCAGAAGTCTCACCAACTCGAACTGCACCGTATTGGTGTCCTGATACTCATCCACCATGATATAACGAAAACGCTCCTGATAATAGGAAAGTACCTCTTTCTGCGTCTGGAAAAGCTGCACAGTCTTAAACAAAAGGTCATCGAAATCCAACGCATTATTTGATCGAAGCTGTTTTTCATATTCTTCATAAACCTGTGCAATCTTTAACTGTACAAAATCTCCACCAGCCTGCAAACGAAATTCTTCCGGAGTGATCAGCTCATCTTTCGCATG
>JBJEMB010000051.1:0-2040 GCA_051879455.1 Lachnospiraceae bacterium | reverse complement strand
GTCCTTCTGTGTAATAAACCGCTTCCTGCTGTTTGTCATTCAATGTATCATAAATACTCAAATTATTCCTTTCCTCTCTTCCGTGATTATTTGGGGATCTCTCCTCAAAGTCTGTTTCTATTATAAATAGTTTCCTATATGCTTGCAAGAAAAAACAGATAGTGTTTTTTCCCAGTTTCTTTCCACTGAAATCACTATCTGTCTTTTAATAACATGAGACTTTCTTCACAAATTTCCAGATAATCAGGAAGCCCCTTTTTTTCTATCTCAGGCATAATTTCCCTCTGTACAAACCAGCAGATTGGAGTAGGATTCTCCTTCTCATCTTGTTTCTGACAATCTGTATTTTCTTCCGGCATCAGATAATAGTTATTCTCAAACGGCAGTTTTGCCGTATCCATGACCTGAACCTTAAGAGCATTCTCCGGTCGTTCACCCCACACCGGCACAAAATCATGCGCCCGGTATCCAATACATGTAACATCTCCGGGAACTTCTCTTTTTAACCGAAGAGAAATCCCCCAGTCAGTTACCTTTATAGTATGGGAATCCATGATTTCGATGTCAGAGAAATTTTTACATCCGGTCAGCTTTGCGGCTTCTCTGTATACAGGTTCTTCAAAAATTGCTTTTGTTTTTCCGTAAATAACCTTACTTCCCTTATCGATTGTAAGGAGTTCCTCACTAAACCTGTAGATTTCATCCCTGCTGTGAGATACTAATATGACAACTCCCGGATAATCAGAAAGCATCTCCATCATCTCTCTTTGAAGCTGATCTTTCAGAAAAACATCCAACGCGGAAAAAGGCTCGTCCAAAAGAATGACTTCCGGACTGTAGGCCATGATTCTTGCGAGTGCTACTCTCTGCTGCTGTCCTCCGGAAAGCTCTGTGGGAAGATGATTTTCAAGTCCTGATAAGCGAAACTTTTCTATCATTTCCTGTACACGTTTCTTATTTTCTTCTTTACTCCCTTTCAATCCTGCTTCGATATTCTTTGCGACAG
The DNA here is from genome assembly GCA_051879455.1 of Lachnospiraceae bacterium. Classification (GTDB taxonomy): domain Bacteria; phylum Bacillota; class Clostridia; order Lachnospirales; family Lachnospiraceae; genus MD308. The sequence continues at coordinate 1,034 of JBJEMB010000051.1, read as the reverse complement.
TCATGGTCGGGAAAAGGGCATAATTCTGAAACAGGTATCCGATATTTCTTTCCTGAGGTCTTAAATTCACCTTCTTTTTTGAGTCAAACAGCATCCGTTCACCAATGTATATTTCACCTTCATCCGGTGTCTCGATTCCGGCAATACATTTTAATGTCATGCTCTTTCCGCATCCGGAAGCTCCCAGTATCCCTATTCTTCCTGACTCACTTTGAAAATCAATATTTAATTGAAAATTTCCAAGTCTTTTCTTAATGTTAATTCTGATTTCCATATGTTTTTATCCTGTTTTCTACAATACTTTATTACCAGCGTGGGATATTTTTCAGTTTTTTCCCTGAAATCAAATTCATCAAAAAAATGGCTGTGAATGCAATCAGCATTACAATTACAACCCATACTCCTGCAGTCGCGTAATCACCATCCTGAATGACCATAGCAATCTTCTGGGAAATTGTTCCGGTCTTTCCCGGAATATTTCCGGCAAGCATAGATCAAATTGATATCCACCTGCTCAAAGGCGGCTCTTGCGTTCCGATACATGAGCGGAAACGCAATGACCGTTGCTGCAATGACACAGCCGAGCCATGTCTGCACTACCTTGATGTCGAAATTCTCATACAAAAAGATACCAAATGGCCTCCTCTTACTGAAAATCAGTAAGAGGAAAAAACCTGCAACCGTAGGAGGAAGTACCATGGGAAGTGTCAGAAGTCCGTCTGCAAAAGCTTTTTTTCTTGCCGGCATCCGCATCACTCTTGATGCTGTATAAATCCCCAGAAAAAAGGACACAACTGTAGCCGCAACACCGGTTTTTAAAGAAATAAATAACGGACTCCAATCCAGATTCGCTATGATATTCTCTATTGTATCCATGACATTCCTCCTTATAAAATACAGTTCTGTTTAAATATCTGTATCAAAATAGTATGCATCAAAGATTTCTTTTGCTTCATCTGACAGGATATACTTGATAAAATCATCTGCTGCTGCATTCTGAGCATCGTCTGCTTCTTCGTTTACCACTCTTGCAA